>JANYBA010000030.1 GCA_025360985.1 Gammaproteobacteria bacterium
GAAAAATACAGCGACATCATAGAGCGGTTCCCCGTCAAAAAAAGGGAGTTTTATTAATCTCGCCTTTTGACCGATCGCTTCGGCACGATTAATTATCAGTTGTTTATAAGTTGTCACGTCGTCGACGATCAGGACGCGGCCGGCGATCGGCGCGCCGATCAGGCTGCCGCCTTCGCCGTGCGCCTTGGCTTCCTTGCGATTGAACGCGACCGGCACGTCGCGACCGCGCGCGGCGAGCGCGAGCGCCAGCGCCGTGGCCAGGGGAATGCCCTTGTACGCCGGCCCGAACAGCATGTCGAAGCCGAGGCCAGCGGCGGCGAGGCTGTCGGCGTAGCACTCGCCCAGCGTCGCCAGCGCGATGCCGGAATCGAACAGGCCGGCGTTGAAAAAGTAAGGGCTGACCCGCCCGGACTTGAGCGTGAATTCGCCGAATCGCAATACGTTGCGCGCCAGGGCAAGGTCGAGGAAGCGGCGTTGGTGGGGCAGCATGGGGCCATGATAATCCGGAGCGGCGGGATTCGGTTACGCTTGCCACTCCTTGTGTCCATGGCCCGCCGGATGCGCATCATCAGCTTCAACGCCAATGGCCTGCGCTCGGCCGCCAGCAAGGGCTTCTTCGACTGGTTCGTCGGCCAGAAGGCCGACGTGCTCTGCGTGCAGGAGACCAAGGCGCAGGAGCACCAACTGGGCGACAGCGCCTTCCGGCCAAAGGGCTACAAGGCCAGGTTCAAGGACGCGAGCACGAAGAAGGGCTACAGCGGCGTGGCGATCTACAGCCGCCGCGAACCGGATGAAGTCCGCACCTCATTGGGCTGGGCGCCATTCGACGACGAGGGCCGTTATCTCGAGGCCCGATTCGGCAACCTGAGCGTCGTTTCGTTCTATATCCCCTCTGGCTCGTCCGGCGACGAGCGCCAGCAATTCAAGTTCAAGGCCATGGAATGGCTGGGGCCGATCTTCGAGCAGTGGCTGGCCAGCGGCCGCGACTACGTGCTGTGCGGCGACTGGAACATCGTGCGCTCGCGCCTGGACATCAAGAACTGGACCTCCAACCAGAAGAATTCCGGCTGCTTGCCCGCCGAACGCGACTGGCTGAATGCGCTTTGCACCAAGGGTTGGGTCGACAGTTATCGCCAACTCAATCCCGAAGGCCAGGACTACACCTGGTGGAGCGCGCGCGGCGCGGCCCGCGCCAACGACGTCGGTTGGCGGATCGATTACCAGCTGGTGACGCCGTCGCTACGCGATCGGCTCAAGGCCTGCGCGATCACCGGCACGCTGCGATTTTCCGACCATGCGCCCTACCTGGTGGAATACAAGAAATGACCGCCGCTGCGAAACCTTCGGTCTGGAAGTCGTTCAGCCAGCCGGCGGCGTGGACGATGTTCTACTTCGGATTCTCGTCGGGACTGCCGTTCCTGCTGGTCGCGGGCACGCTCGCCTATTGGTTGAAGGAACACGGTATCGATCTGAAGGAAATCACCATCATCGCCGGCGCTGGAATGACCTACGCGCTGAAGTTTCTGTGGGCGCCGTTGCTGGACCACAGCGCGCCGCCATTTTTCTCCCGCATGGGTCTGCGCCGCGGCTGGCTGCTGTTGGCGCAGATCAGCGTCGCCATTGGCTTGCTGGGCATGTCGCTGGCAACGCCTGACGCGCTCGTGCTGTTCGTCGCGCTGACGCTTCTGGTGGCCTTTGCCGGCGCCACGCAGGACATCGCAGTCGACGCCTATCGCATCGAAATCGCCCCGGTTGCCGACCAGGGCGCGCTGGTCGCGACCTACTCGCTCGGTTATCGATTCGCCCTGATCCTGACCGGGGCATTCGCGCTGGGCTTCGCCGACCACATGCCCTGGCCGCGCGTTTACCAGCTGATGGCGGTGGCGATGCTGATCCCGATCGGCGCCAATTTGCGCGCCGTCGAGCCCGCGGCCCGACATCGCGCGCCGACCCGTTGGGGCGAGGCTATGCGGCAGATGTTCGTCGATCCGTTTTCGGATTTCTTCCGGCGTTTTGGCGTCGTGCTGGCGTTGATGCTGCTGTTGTTCATCCTGCTGTTCAAGATCCCCGAGCAGGCCCTGGTTGGCGGCATCATGAGTCCGTTCTACCTGGACATGGGTTTCACCAAGACGCAGATCGGCGCGATCACCAAGTTCTATGGTGTCTGGATCGGAATCGCCGGCGTGTTCGTCGGCGGCGCGGCGGTCGCGCGCTGGGGCGCGCATCGACCGTTGCTGGCGGCGGTGGTGCTGTGCGCGGCATGCAACCTGCTGTACCTCTGGCTGATCCCCAACCCCGGCAACTTGCTGGTGCTCACCGCGGTCATCTCCGGCGAGAATTTCATGCTCGGTGTCCTTGGCACGACCGCCGTGGCCTTCCTGTCGTCGCTGGTCAATCGCGAGCACACCGCGACGCAATATGCGTTGCTCAGCTCGATGGTCAACCTGCCGGGCAAGGTGCTGGGTCTCTTCGCCGGCGGGATCGTCGAGGCGACCAGCTACGGCACTTACTTCGTCATTGCCACCCTGGCCGTGGCCCCGGCCGCCGCCCTGTTCCTTTGGCTGCTGCCTCGGCTTAAGCTGCAAGGCCGGGAGGACTGACTGACCGTGGCCGATTTCCTGCTTCGCGACATCGATGAACGCGTGGCCGAGCGCATCAAGGAGATGGCGCGGCAGCGCGGCTGGCCCTTGAACGAAGTCATCCTGCATCTGCTCAAGCAGGCCCTGGGCCTGGTCGAACCGGAGCCGCCGGCCGTGCCGGGGGATATCGCCCGACTCACCGGCGCCTGGGGCGACGATGAAGCCCGGGCCTTCGAATCGGCGGTCAACGCCTTCGCCGGATTGCCGGACGACGTCCCGGTCTTCCTGACACCGCCAGACAAGCCGGCCTGATCCGGCAAGCAAGCCTCAGGCTGGGAATATCGCGCCCAATATTCGCGGTCCGCTCGCGCCGGTCACCGTCGGCAGATTGCCCGGGCGCCCGGCCAGGGTTTCCCGCGCCAGCCAGGCGAAGGCCATGGCTTCCATGAACTCCGGATCGATGCCGGCCACCGCGGTCGACTCGACCACGACTCCGGCCAGAGGCGACTGCAAGGCATTCATGAATCCGGAATTGTGCACGCCGCCGCCGCAAACCAGCACGCGCCGGCAGGACGGCAGGTAGCGCCGCAAGGCGTCGACGATGGACTGCGCGCTGAACGCCAGTAGCGTCGCTTGGACATCGGCCGCGGTGATGGCGCGCCCGGCGATCCGGGCCTCCAGCCAACCGAGGTGGAAGTGGTCGCGGCCGGTGCTTTTCGGCGCTGGCTGGGCGAGAAAATCATCCTGCAACAGGTTCGCAAGCAGGTCCGCGTCGACCTTTCCCTGGGCGGCAAAGGTGCCGTCGCGATCGAAGCGTTCGCCGCGGTGGCGCAGGCACCAGGCATCCATCAGGCCGTTGCCCGGGCCGGTATCGAAGCCGCGGACATCGCCCGTCGCTGGCAATAGCGTGAGGTTGGCGATACCACCGAGGTTGAGCACGGCGCGGTCTTCGGCAGGATCGCGCAGGACGGCGGCGTGGAAGGCCGGCACCAGCGGCGCGCCCTGGCCGCCGGCGGCGACGTCGCGACGACGAAAATCGGCCACGGTGGCGATGCCGGTGCGCTCGGCGATGATGTTGGCATCGCCCAGCTGCAGCGTGAACGGCGCTTCGCCCCGGGGGCGGTGGCGCAGCGTCTGGCCGTGCGAGCCCAACGCGCGCACGGCGCTCGGGTCGGTGCCGGAGTCCTGGAGCAAGCGCAAGGCGGCAGCGGCGAACGCCTCGCCCAGGCGCGTGTCGAGGTGGCCGACCTGGTCGAGCGCGATGGCGCTGTCGGCCTGCGACAGCCGCAGCACGTCGCCGACCAGCGCGGTCGGCATCGGGTAGGTGCGGGCGAAGCGCAAGCAAGGCGCCGGGCCGAACTCCACCAGCGCGGCATCGATGCCGTCGACGCTGGTGCCGGAGATCAGTCCAAGGTACAAACCGTCGTTGCGATCAGGCGCGTTGGCAGGCAAGGGCAGGCGCTCAGCGCACGGCCACGCGCGCGTTCTTCTCGGCCAGGAGCAACTTGGCGATCGCCGGCGCGGTCGCGGCGCGGAAGCGCAACAACTCGGTGCCGGTCAAGGGCTCGGGCTTGGGCATGGTCACGGTGAGCGGATTGACCTGGTTGCCCTGGATGCGGAATTCGTAGTGCAGGTGCGGGCCGGTGGCCAGGCCGGTCATGCCGACATAGCCGATGATGTTGCCCTGGCTGACGTGCTGGCCGATCTTTTCGTGGCCCCAGGCCGACATGTGGCCATAGAAGGTCGAGCGGCCCTGGCCGTGGTCGATTTCCACGCAGCGACCGTAGCCGTTCTTCCAACCGACGAACTTCACCCGGCCATCGCCGGCGGCCATGATCGG
>JANYBA010000159.1 GCA_025360985.1 Gammaproteobacteria bacterium
CAGGCTGAGCACGTGCTTGACGATGGACAGCCCCAGGCCGGTGCCGCCGGATTCGCGCGAACGGCTGGTCGATACCCGATAGAAACGTTCGGTGATCCGCGGCAGGTGCTGGCCGGGAATGCCGTAGCCCGAGTCCTGCACGGCCAGGGTCGCGCCGCCGTCCTCGTTGCGGGAAAAGCGCAAGGTCACGCGCCCCTCGGTCGGAGTGTAGCGCACGGCATTGCTGACCAGGTTGGAAAACGCGCTGTGCAATTCCTTGGCGGCGCCGAACAGGTCGCATTGCGCGCTGTCCTCGACCACGATCGCGTGGCGGCCCTGGCTGAGCGCTTCGGCTTCGCGGCGCAGGGTGATCAGCAACGGCGCCATCGCCACGATTTCTTCCGGCAAGTGTTGCTGGGCTTCCAGCCGCGACAAGGTCAGCAGGTCCTCGACCAGCTGGGTCATGCGCTGCGATTGCTTGCGCATCTCCGAGACCATCGGCGCCCACTCCGGGTTGTCCTCGGGTTCCATCATGTCCAGGTAGCCGTGGACCACGGTCAGGGGCGTACGCAGCTCGTGCGAAACGTTGGCGACGAAGTCCCGGCGCACCTGCTCCAGGCGCGTGAGCCGGGTGACGTCGCGCACGACCAGCAGCCATTCCTCGTTCGAATAACGCAGCAGGTGCAGGCTCAGCCGCAGCGCCGGATCGGCGGGGCTGGCGAAGTCGGCCAAGGGCTCGTCGGTGCGGCCGAGTTCCAGCCATTGCCGCACCTGCGGATCGGTGAGCGAATCGAGCAATTTCGTATTGAGGCTATGCGGATAGTGCAGTCCGAGCAGGCGCCGGGCCGATTTGTTGAACCAGAGGATCCGGCGTTCGCCGCGGCTGACGATCAAGGCGCCGTCCGGCATGGCCGAGGCCGCTTGCCGGTAAGCGTGCAGGAGCCGGACGAGGCGCTGGTTGCGGGCCCGGGTTTCGGTCTGCCGGCGGTAAATCAGGGTTTCCAGCGTCGCCCACAGGCCTTGCCCATGCACGGTCCTGAGTTGCGTGCGCCAATCCAGGAAACGCGACACGCGATACAGGCGCCAATAGCTGCGCATTGCGACCAACGCCGTGACAATCAACAGGACCAGCGTCAGCGGGCCGGTCGCCAGGCCGATGGCGACGGCCAGCGAATAGATCAACAGCAATCGCAGGACGGTCTGCCGCCAGGCCAGGCGTAACAGCAGGGAGCGGCCCGCGCCCGCGTCCAGTTTCGAATCGTCGTTCAAGTCGAGGCCGAAAAACGGTAACCGGCGCCGCGCACTGTCTGCACCATGTTGTCGAGCAGAGCAGGTTCCAATGCCTTGCGCAGGCGCCGGATGTGCACGTCGACCGTCCTTTCCTCGACGTAGACATTGCCGCCCCAGATATGGTCGAGCAACTGGGTGCGCGTGTAGACGCGTTCGGCGTGGGTCATGAAGAAATGCAGCAGCCGGTACTCGGTCGGCCCTACCGGCACCGCCGTACTGCCGGCGAATACGCGGTGGGCGGCGCCATCGATGCGCAACTGGCCGACCGAGACCGAACCGTCCGGGTCGTCCTCGCGCGAGCGGCGCATCACCGCCTTGATCCGGGCCAGCAACTCGCGCGCCGAAAACGGCTTGACCACGTAGTCGTCCACGCCCGATTCGAGGCCGCTGACGCGGTCGTTTTCTTCGCCGCGGGCGGTGAGCATGATGATCGGCACTTCCCTGGTCAGTTCGTCCCGGCGCCAGCGCCGGGCCAGTTCGAGGCCGCTGATGCCGGGAAGCATCCAGTCGAGGAGGATCAGGTCGGGGACCCGTTCGGCGATGGCCGACTGGGCTTCGCGGGCGTCGCCGGCGTGGACCGGTTCGTACTCGCCTTTGCGCAGGGCGAAGGCGACCATGTCGCGGATCGCCGGCTCGTCTTCAACGATGAGGATGCGCTTTTGCACTGGAATACCGTGTCATTGCCGGGGGCCAGACGCAAGTAGATAAAACTTTTGTGACCATCCCGTGACGGCGTCGGCCCGGCGGCCTGCTTTCAGCCGTTGTCGACCGGCTGGTTCTCCGGCTTCAGGCCCTGGCGCTTCATCTCCAGCACCTCCGGGGTGATCGCGGCGATGCGCGATTCGATCCGGGCGCGCTGAACGTAATCGAGGTCACCGCGCTTGAGCAGGGCGGCGAACTGGTTCAGCGCGTCCTCGGCGCGGCCATTGAGGTAGGCGGCTTCGGCGAAGGCTTCGCC
>JANYBA010000197.1 GCA_025360985.1 Gammaproteobacteria bacterium
GTCGGCCAGACCCTGGTCGACGATCCGCGCACCGCCGGCGTCACCTTCACCGGATCCTTCGATGTCGGCATGCGCATCTACAAGAGCATGGCCAGCGGCGCTTATCCGCGGCCCTGCATCGCCGAGATGGGCGGCAAGAACGCCTGCATCGTCACCAGCAATGCCGACCTCGAGCGCGCCGCAATGGGCATCGTGCGGTCCGCGTTCGGCCTGAGCGGGCAGAAATGTTCGGCGGTGTCGCGCGTCTACGTCGAGGCCGGCATCGCCGACGCCCTGACCGAGAAGTTGCAGGAGAAGATCGCCGCGCTGAAGGTCGGCGATCCCGCCCGACAGGAAAACTGGATGGGCCCGGTCACTACCGCGGCCGCGTTGCGCAATTACCAGGGCTACGCCGAGCGTCTGGGCGCGGACGGCGGCCGCATCCTGGCCGGCGGCAAGCGGCTGGCCGGCGACGATTTCGATAATGGCTATTTCGTCGCGCCGACGTTGGCCGAAGCACCCGCCACGCATCCGCTGTTCCGCGAGGAGATGTTCCTGCCGATCGTGATGCTCTGCCGTGTCGCCGATCGCGAAGAAGCCTTGCGGCTGGCCAACGATTCGCCGCTCGGCCTGACCGCCGGTTGCTACGGCAGCGAGGACGACATCGCCTATTTCTTCGAGAACATGGAAGCCGGCGTGCTCTACGCCAATCGTCCGCAGGGCGCGACCACGGGCGCCTGGCCGGGCTACCAGCCGTTCGGCGGCTGGAAGGGCTCGGGCTCGACCGGCAAGGCGATCGCTTCCTTCTACTACCTGGCGCAATACCTGCGCGAGCAATCGCGGACGGTGGTCGAATGAGTCCAGCGTTGTCGCTGTCGGAGGCGATCGAGCGCTTCGTCGTCGACGGCGCCAGCGTGGCGCTGGAAGGCTTCACGCACCTCATCCCGTTCGCGGCCGGCCACGAAATCATCCGCCAGCGCCGGCGCAACCTGCACCTGATCCGGATGACGCCGGACCTCATCTACGACCAGATGATCGGCATGGGTTGCGCGCGCCGGCTGACGTTTTCCTGGGGTGGCAACCCCGGCGTCGGGTCCCTCCATCGTTTGCGCGATGCCGTCGAGCACGGGTGGCCGACCTCGCTCGAACTCGATGAGCACAGCCACGCCGGCATGGCCGCTGCCTATTGCGCCGGCGCCGCGCGCCTGCCGTTCGGCATGCTGCGCGGCTACATCGACACCGACCTGCCGGCGCACAACCCACGCATCGGGCGGGTCGAGTGCCCTTTCACGGGCGAGCAACTCGCCGCCGTGCCGGCGATCAATCCCGATGTCACCATCCTGCACGCGCAGCGCGCCGATCGCGCCGGTAACGTCGCCATCCACGGCATCGTCGGCGCGGCGCGCGAGGCCGGTCTCGCAGCGAAGAATCTGGTGGTGACCGTCGAGGAGATCGTCGACGAACTGCCGCCAGCAATGAACGGCGTCGTGCTGCCGTACTGGGTCGTGTCCGCGGTCGTGCATTGCCCCGGCGGCGCCTATCCGTCCTATGCGCACGGCTGCTACGCCCGCGACAACGATTTCTACCAGCGCTGGGATGCGATCGCCCGCGACCGCGGCGCCTTCAACGAATGGATGCAGCGCCATGTCCTGGAGACCGAAGATCAACGCGCCTTCCTGGCCAGCCTGGAAACGGTGGCGGCATGAGCGAGGCCACGCGCGATGAACTGATGACGGTGGCCGCGGCGCGCATGCTGGCCAACGGCTGCGTCTGCTTCGTCGGCATCGGCCTGCCGAGCGCGGCCTGCAACCTGGCGCGGCTGACCCATGCGCCGGACATCGTGCTGATCTACGAATCGGGCACCATCGGCACGCGGCCCGACGTGCTGCCGCTGTCGATCGGCGATGGCGAACTGGCAGAAACCGCCTCGTTCGTCGTGCCGCTGCCGGAGGTTTTCAGCCATTACCTGCAGGCGGGCAGGGTGGATGTCGGCTTCCTCGGCGCGGCGCAGATAGACCGGTTCGGCAACCTCAACAGCACGGTGATCGGGCCCTACCACCTGCCGCACACGCGCCTTCCCGGCGCCGGCGGCGCACCCGAGATCGCCGCCCACGCCAAGCAGACCTTCGTGATGCTCAAGGCGTCGCCACGCAGCTTCGTCGCCAAGCTCGATTTCCGAACCAGCGCCGGCTTCCTGGCCGGCGACGGCGCACGTGGACGCAGCCAGGCGCGCGGTCGCGGTCCGCAGGCGGTGATCAGCGATTTCGGCATCCTGACGCCGCATCCAGAAACCGAAGAGTTGCAGTTGACGGCATTGTTCGCCGGTGTGACCGCCGAGCAGGCGCAAGCTGCGGTGGGCTGGCCCTTGTTGCTTGCCGAGCAGATCGACATCGTGCCAGCGCCCGATGACGCCGAACTCAGCGCTTTGCGTGCCCTGAATGCCCGTACCCAGTTGGCGCATCGGCAGCCGGTGCGCATCCCCCTTTGACTTTCCTTCTTTGAAGCGCCGCAGGTGATTGCCATGAACCAACACATCAAGACCGAACTGCCGGGCCCGAAGGCCAGGGCATTGATCGCCCGCGACACCGCGGTGATCTCGCCGTCCTATCCGCGCGACTATCCGTTCGCGATGTCGCACGGGTGCGGCACCGAGGTCTGGGACGTGGACGGCAACCGCTTCCTCGACTTCGCCGCCGGCATCGCCGTCTGCGCCACCGGCCATTCGCACCCGCGGGTGGTCAAGGCGGTGCAGGACGCTGCCGGCGAATTCCTGCACATATCCAGCGACTACTGGCACGAAGGAATGGTCGGCTTGGGCGAACGCCTGGCGAAATTCGCGCCCATGGACGAACCCGTGCTGAGCTTCCTGTGCCAGTCCGGCACCGAGGCGGTCGAAGGTGCGCTGAAGCTCGCACGCTACGTGACCGGACGGCCGCGTTTCATCGGCTTCCTCGGCGGCTTCCACGGCCGCACCATGGGCTCGCTGTCGTTCACGTCGAGCAAGTACACGCA
>JANYBA010000212.1 GCA_025360985.1 Gammaproteobacteria bacterium
GTCGGCATTGCCGGCATCGGCGGCCAGTCCGTAGACGGTTTCGGTCGGCAGGCCGATCGCCTCGCCGCGACGCAGGGCGGCGAGGGCGGCGTCAAGCAGGCTGCGGTCGAGGGCAGGTCCGGAACTCATGCGCCATTGTCCCACAAGCCATTTGTTGCGCTCCCTTTGACCGAGATCATGGCGGCGAATGCCTTGCGAACCCAAGCTGGCGGCAGATCCTTCCAGGAGCTTGGCATGAACCGCAGAACCCTGATATTCCTCGCCATTTTGGCGGCGTTTCCACTGTCGGCGCCGGCGGCGGAAACCGCGAAAGCCAAGGGCAAGCTGATCTTCGACGCGCGCCTGCGCAACGAGCAGGTCAATGACGATGCCTTCGCAAGGGATGCCAACGCCATGACCCTGCGCTTGCGGCTCGGCTACAAGACCGCCGTTCGTTCGGGCTGGAGCGGGGTGGTCGAGTTCCAGGGCACCACCCACCTGGGCAGCGAGCATTTCAACAGCACGGCCAACGGCCAGACCTCGTATCCGACCGTGGTCGATCCCGACAACACGGAGCTCAACCAGCTCTACGCCAACTACCAACCCAACGACGCGACGCGGCTGACGTTCGGCCGCCAGCGCCTGCAATACGACAACCAGCGCTTCATCGGCAACTCCGGCTGGCGGCAGAACGAGCAGACCTTCGATGCGCTCGATATCGCGCACAAATTCGGCAACGGCTTGAGCCTGCGCTACAGCTACCTCGACCGGGTCCAGCGGGTCAACGGCGACGACAATCCCAATCGCGCCCTCGCCCGCTGGCAGCTCGATGCGCACCTGTTGAGCCTGGCGCACGCGCTGGGCCCTGGCACCTTGACCGGCTATGGCTACTTCATTGACAACCAGACCCTGCCGACGACCTCGCACCGCGACCTCGGCCTGCGCTATGTCGCCAAGCACGACGCCCCGGACGCGATCGGCTGGCAGTTCGCCGCCGAAGTCGCGCGCCAGGACCGCTACGCCGACGGCAGCGACCTCATCGGCGCGAATTACGTGCTGCTCGAAGGCGGCGTGACTTGCCATGGCAGCACTTTCAAAGCCGGCCATGAAGTCCTTGGCGGCGATGGCCGTTACGCCTTCCAGACGCCGCTGGCGACCCTGCACGCCTTCAATGGCTGGGCCGATCGCTTCCTGACCACGCCGGTGAATGGCCTGCAGGACGACTACCTGGGCTGGAGCCGCAAGTTCGGTCAGCTCACGGCCAACGTCGCCTGGCACGATTTCAATTCGGACCATGGCTCGATCCACTACGGCCAGGAATGGGATGCGTCCCTGGCGTGGGCATTCGCGCCGCACTGGAATGCGCTGGCGAAATTCGCCGACTTCCGCGCCGGCGACATCGGCGCCGACGTGACCAAGACCTGGGTCAGCATCGAATACGTCTATTGAAGCGTGGCTTTGACCGCCTTGAGGAATTCCGGATCCGGGATCGCACCCATCTTCTCGGTGCGGGCGAGGATGCGGCCGTCGGCGTCGAGCAGGATCAAGGCGCTGGTGTGGTTGAAGTCGCCGTCGGCCAGTTTCCGGTAGCGCACGCTGAGCAGGGCCGCAATCTTGCTCACCGTGGTGGCGTCGGCGCGGGCAATGGTCCAGCGCGACAGGTTGAGCTTGTGCTTCCTCGCGGTGGCCGCCAACACGGCTGGCGTGTCGCGGGCCGGGTCGAGGCTGACGAACAACACCGCCAAGCGCGCGCGCTCGCGCGGCGCCAGCGCGTGGTCGACGCCTTTGGCACTGTCGATCAGCAGCGGGCACATGTACTTGCAGGAACTGTAGAACATCGCCACCAGTTGTGGCTTGCCACGACGCTCAGCGAGCGTGAACGTGCGACGGTCTTGCGTCGTGAACGTGTCGCCCAGTTGCAGGATGGAATCGATCGGCAACGGTGTCGCTATGGTCGGAGCGAATTTATTCGCGACCCCGGTCGCCACCGCATTCTCGGTCGCGAATAAATTCGCTCCTACCAGAGATGCGATCACGGCCGAAAAAACAAGCGCATGTCTCATCGGGAACCCTCCGGGATATCCCTGGCGCAACGAAAGCCCAGGCTGCTCGTGGTGTCGTCCGCTTCCAGCGCCGACAGCATCGCCACCCGCATCAGCACGGCGTAGTTCTCGCGATCGTCCACCGCCAGCGCGCCAGCGCCGCAGAACTTCAGCCTATCCGGATCCTGCTGGTTGCGGCTGTCGCCGGATACCAGCATGCCGGAATAATCCCCGACCCATTCCCAGACCAGATCGTTGATGTCGTGAATCCCGTAAATATTCGGCGCGGACTGGCCGACGTTCGCGAGCGGCGCGACCGAGGGTCGCGCGTACCAGCCCAGGATCGCTTCGCGCCAGGCCGGATCGCCGCGGGCATCGCGGCGCGTGGCATCGGCGGCGGCGGTGTATTCCCATTCGTTCCAGGTCGGCAGGCGGGCGCCGCGCGCTTCGCAGTAGGCCGATGCCGCGAACCAGCTGACGTTGACTACCGGCTGCGCCGGCTTGGCGCCGTCGCCTGGTTGCAAGGGGCCCGACCAGTGCTGCAGGTAGCGCGATTCGGCGAACACCGGCGAAACCTGGCCGCGCTGCCATTGCGGATGGGCCTGCACGAAGGCGAGGAACTCGGCATTGGTCACCGGGTGCTTCATCAGCAGGAAGGGCGGCAGGTTCACCTTGCCGCCGGTGTCTTCGTACTTGAGCGTGCTGCGGAACTCGCCGCCCGGCAAGCGAACGAAATCCTCGTCGGCGCTTGCCAATGCGGGCATCAGCAGTAGCGCGAGCACGAATTTCCGCATCGGATCAGTGGCCCTCGGCCGGCTTGCCGGCGGCGCGCGCCCTGGCGACATCGTCGGTGCTGATCCGACCGCCCGGGTTGCCCCAGCTGTTGAGCACGAAGGTCACGATGTTGGCGATCTCATCGTCGTTGAGCTGGGTCATCGGCGGCATCACCGAATTGTATTCCTGGCCATTGACGGTGACCTTGCCGGTCAAGCCGTGCAACACGAAGCCGATCGCGCGCTTGGGATCGGCGGCGAGGAAATCGGACTTGGCCAAGGGCGGGAACACCCCCGGCAAACCCGCGCCATTGCCCTGGTGGCAGGTCGAGCAGGTGCCGTTGAAGATCGCGCCGCCGGCCTTGACCTGCTGCTCCAGGGTCAGCGTGCCGCTGGCCGCCGCAGTGGTCGCTTCGGTGACCGAGGTAAGGTTGGGCGCGGCGCGCTCGCCGACATACGTCGAATCGACTTCCTTGCCCGAATAGATCGCCTTGTTCTCCGGGCCGGTCGCCTTGAGCATGGCCAGCGCGCCCTTGTTGAAGGTACGGAAGATCGAATGGTCGACCAGCAGGTAGGTGCCGGGAACGTCGATGTGGAATTGCGCCATGGCGGCGCCGCCGGACGGGATCAGAGTGGTCTGCACGTTTTCCTGGAAGTGCGAGCCGCCCTCGAACCAGACCTTGTCGAAGATTTCGCCGATCACATGGAAGCTCGACACCAGGTTCGGGCCGCCGTTGCCCACGTACAGGCGGACGGTCTCGCCGACCTTGGCGGGCAAGGCCTTGTCGCCGGTCAACGCGCCTTCGGCGCCGTTGAACAACACGTAGGTGGGGCGCTCGTCGATGGCCTTGCCCATGTCGAAGTCCTGGTGGCCTTTCTCGCGATACTTGCCGACGGTGTAGAAATCGCCCTGCATCACGTAGTACTCGTGGTCGACCTTGGGCAGGCCCTGCGGCGGCTCGACCAAAATCAATCCGTACATGCCGTTGGCGATATGCATGCCAACCGGCGCGGTCGCGCAGTGGTAGACGAACAGGCCGGCGTTGAGCGCCTTGAAGGTGAATTGCGACTCGTGCCCGGGCGCGGTGAAGCTCGAGGCCGCGCCGCCGCCCGGCCCGGTCACGCCGTGCAGGTCGATGTTGTGCGGCATCTTGTTGTCCTGGTGGTTCTTCAGGTGGAACTCGACCGTATCGCCCTGGCGCACGCGGATGAAACTTCCGGGCACGGTGCCGCCAAACGTCCAGAAGGTATAGGTCACGCCTTCGGAGATTTCCCGTTCGACTTCGCGCACTTCCAGGTTGACGATGACTTTCGCCGGCGCATGCCGGCCGGTGGCCGGCGGCACCATCGGCGGCGAGGTCAGGACGGCGGTGATCGGCGCCCCTTGCGGCGGACCAAAGTCACCGTGTGTGGCTGCGTTGGCCGCAGCGCCGGCGGCTCCGGCGGGCACGCTGGAAGCGAGGCCCACGGCCAGGGCGAGCGAACTGGCGATCAGCAACGGCAGGAGTGCGCGATTCATGGGATTCCCCGACAGGTTGGAAAGGCTTGCCGTCACCTTAGGAAGCCAGCGTCCTCCCTGCATTGACCCAGGTCAATCACCGCTAGAATGGCGCCTATGAACACTTCCGAACCGGGTTCGCGCGGCTTTTCCATGGCCGACGTCCGCCACAAGCCGGTCACTCCACGCCGGGCAGTGGCGGTCGGCGAGCTGCTGGCCGGGCCGATCGCCTTTCCGCTGATCGTCGAGCGCCGACTGCCCAAGGGCGACGCCCTGGTCATGGCCGAGATCGCCGGCCTGCAAGGCGCCAAACAAGCCTCGAACCTGATGCCCTTATGCCATCCCTTGCCGCTGGAGCTGGTGCGCGTGCGTTGCCTGCCCGTGCCCGATCGGCAAGTCATTCGCGTCTATTGCGAGGTCGCCACCGAGGCGCGCACCGGCGTCGAGATGGAAGCCCTGGCCGGCGTCAGCGCGGCCCTGCTCACGCTCTACGATCTGACCAAGCCGGTCGAGCCGGCGCTGGCCATCGGCGCCATCCGCTTGTTGTTCAAGGAAGGTGGCAAGCGCGGCCTGTGGCGGCATCCGGAGGGAATGAGCGACGCCGAGCTCGCGCTGTACGCGCCGACCGCGCCATGATCTGGTTGGAACAAGCGCAGCAGGCGATCATCGCCGCGAGTCGGCGATTGCCGGTCGAAATCGTCGCCTCTGCGCGGGCGAGTGGTCGCGTGCTGGCAGAAGGCGTCGTCAGCCGGGAAGACCTTCCGCCGTTCGACAACAGCGCCATGGACGGATTCGCGCTGATTAGCGGAGGCGCTCCGATTTCTCGTGACCGCGAGTTCGATGTCACCGGCGCGATCGCCGCCGGCGACGCGCCAGGCGCGCTGGCGGCGGGCGCCGTGGAAATCATGACTGGCGCGCCCGTCCCGGCCGGGTTCGACGCGATCCTGCCGGTGGAACAGTCGGAGATCCTCGCGCGCGATGACGCGGGCCGGCCGGCGCGCATCCGCACGTGCGCCGAGGTCGTGCCCGGCATGCACCTGCGACGCCGCGGGCAGGACGTGGCCCGTGGCCAATCGATCCTGGCTGCCGGCGCGCGCGTGGATGCGACGGCGAAGATGCTGCTGGCGGCGCTGGGTATCGCCGACGTGCAGGCATTCGCGCAGGTTCGCATCGCCGTGCTGTGCACCGGCCGCGAACTGGTCGACGACCCGCGGCAGGCGCTGTCGCCGGGCCAGATCCGCAACAGCAATGGGCCCTTCCTCGCCGATCGGCTCGCCGGTCTCGGCGCCGACGTCTGCCAGCGCGAAACCCTTCCGGACGAGGTGGGCACTTTCGTTTCCGCCGTGCGCCGCGCGCTCGACTCCCGGGTCGACATCGTCATCAGCACCGGCGCGGTGTCGATGGGCCGCTACGATTTCGTGCCGGAGGCCTTGCGCGAACTCGACGCCGAGATCGTCTTCCACAAGGTGGCGATCCGACCGGGCAAACCGTTGTTGTTCGCGCAATTGCCGTCGGGCGCCCTGTTCTTCGGCTTGCCCGGCAACCCGATCTCGAGCGCGGTCGGCCTGCGCTTCTTCGTGCAACCGGCGTTGCGGGCCATGCACGGCCTGCCGGCGGAATCGCCGCTGCGCCTGCCGCTCGGGCAATCCTTCGAGAAGAAACCGGGGCTTCGTTTCCTGCAGAAGGCGGTCGCCGGCATCGGCGGCGACGGGCGCCTGCAGCTACGGGTCCTGGCCGGGCAGGAATCGTTCCGCATCCAGCCGATGCTGGTCGCGAACGCCTGGGCCGTCTTTCCGGAAAGCAGTGAACGCCATGCGGCGGGCGATCTCGTCGACGTCTACGGTATCGAGGACGGCGCCTTGTCGATCCAGTCGGGAGCCGGAGCATGAAGATCGAACTGGAATTGTTCGGCACCTTGCGCGGCCTGGCGCCTGGAGACCGCCTGCACCTGGAAGTAGCCGGCGGTCGCGTCGGCGACCTGCGCGCCGCGCTCGCCGCGCACGCCGCCGCGCATTGGCCTGGCCTGGCGCCGGGACTGCTCGACAAGTGCGCGTTCGCGACGCACAGCGAAATCCTGCGCGACGCTGCCGCATTGCCCGAAGATGGACGCATGGCGGTGCTGCCGCCTGTCAGTGGAGGCTGAGATGTCAGGCGATTTCCTGCATGTGGCCGACATCGCCCACGAACGACTCGACCCCGATGCGGCGCAGGCCTTCGTCGCCGACCCGGGCTTCGGCGGCGCCGCCTTGTTCCTGGGCCGCGTGCGCGACCTGAACCACGGCCGCGACGTGGTCGGCGTGAGCTACGACATTCACCGGCCGCTGGCGCTGGTGCGATTCGCCCAGATCGCCGAGGAGGTCGAACGCGATGTCGGCGGTCGATTGAAGCTGTACATCGCCCATGCTCATGGCCGGCTGGCGGTCGGCGACATCGCCGTGGTGATCGCCGCCGGTACGCCGCACAGAGAAGAAGCTTTCCGTGCCTGCCGGCAGGCGATCGAAGCGGTCAAGCACAGCGCGCCGATCTGGAAGCAGGAGCACTACGCCGACGGTGACAGCGCATGGAGCGAAGGCTGCTCGCTCTGCGGCGACGATCATCCGTAAAGCAGGTGCAGCCAACCCAGCGGATGATGGGCGCGGGCGATGCCGACCATGGTCGCGAATACCACGAGTGCGCCAACGAAACAGCGCGCGCGGACCTTCGAGGTAGGCCCGCGCTTGAGCGCGAAGGTGCCGAGCAGGACATAGGCGGCCAGTAATAGGAGTTTGATCGCCAGCCAGCCGTTGGCGAACATCGCGCCCGGCAGGATCGTCACCAGCATGAGGGCGGCGGTCAGCAGCACCGTGTCGATGCCGTAGCTCAGATAGCGCAGCGGCGTCGCCATTCCCCAGCGCGAGCCCGCCTGGACCAGCAGACCGCGCATGCCGAACAGGCTGCCGGAGGCGATAACCGCGGCGACGTGCACCCAGAAGATCTGTCGGTAGAATTCGATCATCGCAACCGCGGCCAAAAAAAGCGCGACCCGGTTGCCCACCGGTTCGCGCTTGGAGAGTCAGTTCAATCACGCGCTCTATGGAGCAAATGAAGTGTCCGGCAGGTCGGGGCCGGACACTTTGATCCAGGTCAAGCGGTTGCTGGCTCGGCGTCTTCCGCATGGGCCCGACGTGGTGCAATCCACAGGCGGAACACGAACCAGGCCAGGCTCAAGGCGCCGATCGAGAAGATCGTGTCGCCGGGCACGCGCATCCATACCAGCAGGTGGATGATCGGCCGGCCCATGAACTCGGCCGAGCGGGCGTACCAGTAGCCGTGCTCGAGCGCGGCGTTGAGCTGCAGCAGGCCGAGCGGCAGCAGGGTGCAGACCGCCATCAGCGACAGGCCGATGTTGAACGTCCAGAAACTGTTGCGCAGCAACTTGGTATTCCAGTGCGCGTCCGGCAGCAGACCGCGCACGCAGAACAGCAGCAGGCCGATGCCGAGCATGCCGTACACGCCGAACAGCGCGGTGTGGCCGTGCAGCGGCGTCAGGTTCAGGCCCTGCATGTAGTACAGCGCGAGCGGCGTGTTGATCAGGAAGCCGAACAAGCCGGCGCCGACCAGGTTCCAGAACGAGACCGCGAGGAAGAACTTGATCGGCCACTCGTAGCGCGCCATCCACGGCGTAGCCTGGCTGTGCT
>JANYBA010000293.1 GCA_025360985.1 Gammaproteobacteria bacterium
CTTGAGCGTGCTCGACTGGTTCTGCAGCCGGATCACGGCCAGATCCCGCTGCTTCAAGGGCACGTCGAATCGATAGAAGTCGTTCTGGTCGGGCTTGGCGATCTCGCCGTTGATCGCCGTGCCGATCCCGGCGGCCGCGGCCGCTTCGATGCTGCCTCCCGGCATCGTGACCACCGCTGGCGCTGGCGCCGGCGTGCTGGCGACCATCGCTGGCGTTGGCGCCGCGGTCGTGGTCGGCGGAGTCGAGGCATTGTTTCCGGCCGGCGCCGCGCACGCGGCCAACGCGATGGCCGTCGAGAAGCAGGTGGACTTCTGCAGCATGTTCATGGCCTTCTCCAGTCGGTTGATCCCGGCGCCTGCTGCGTTCGTCTATGCCGGCAGCGTGATGCCCGAGCCGCCCATTTCCGCCGGCATGTCCTTCATCTTGGTGACGTCGTCATGGATGCGAAGCACGGTTTCCTGGTAGTGCACGTGCACGCCGGGACTGAACTCGAGCGAGGGCAGCATTGCCGCGTAGACGTCGACCAGGCCCATGCCCGGATGGTCGGTGAACAAGTGGCCACCGCAGGTCTTGCACCATTTACGGGTGCTGCCCGGGGTCTTGTTGTACGAGCCGATGTTGTCGGCGCCCTGGGTGATCTTCAACGCATCGGGTTGCCACAGGCTGAAGGCGTTGACCGGCCCGGCCGACCAGTGCCGGCAGGACCGGCAATGGCAATAGCCCATCGCCGCCGGTTCGCCGCTGACGGTGAATTGCACCGCACCGCAAAAACACTGTCCTGAATGCGTCGTCATGGCTTGACTTCAACGTCGGTCGGGAACGAAAGTCTACGCCAGCGCCAGTCGCTGCAACAACGATTGCCATCCCCGCGGGGTGGTTCGATACTGCGGCCGGTTCCACCGCAACCCCGGGAGTCGCGCCAGCATGCACGCGGTCGCCGACATCGACCTGGCCTCCTACGCCAACGGCGCCTGGATCGTCGTGAAGCCCGTCGAATCCGATCCGGCCCATTCCTCGTTCTGGCTGTTCGATGGCGACCCGCGCACCAGCTGGGTCGCGCCCAAGGGCGAGACGGCACCGCAACCATTGGTGATCGCCCTGCCGGCGCGATCGCGCGTACGCGAACTCGAATTCGCTGCCGGCGCCGCTGGCGCAAATGTGCTCGTCGAAATGTCCGGCGCCGGTCCCAATCGTGGCTTCAGGACGATCGCCGCCGTCACGCTCGAAGGCGGTCGCGCCGGGCAGCGCTTCGCCATCGCCAAGCCGATGCCAGGACGTTGGCTGCGATTGACGATCCGCAGCTCGGGCGAGTCGATCGAACTTTCCGACATCCATGCCTGGGGCCAATTGCTCGCGCAGGCTGCCGTCCCGAACCTGTCCGGAACCTATGCCAGCAACTACGGCAATGTCCACCTTCGCCAGGACGGACAATCGGTGACCGGTTGCTACGAATTCGAAGGCGGCCTGGTCAGCCAGGGCCGCGTCGACGGGCGCGTCCTCCACTTCGACTGGGTTCAACCCGGCCCACGCGGCCCCGCGACATTTTCGTTCTCGCCCGACCGCGGCGAATTTGCCGGGTTGTGGTGGTACGAAGGCAAGACCGGGCAACCCGGCGGCCTGTGGACCGGCAAGAAGACCAGCGCCGAGGTCGGCGGCTGCGAGCATTGGCACGGCAACTGAACTGCAGCCGCCCCACTCGCCTTGCAACCTTTTCGCGCGCTCCGTCATCCCTGGTAAGGGAATTTGCCGTGGGCCACGAATCGTGGACAGTCCCGTGCCGATGCGGGCGCCAAGCCATTACCTGAGGGTCGACCTGCGCGATCCCGCGGAGGCTGAGTATTGGCAGGTCGTGCTGGACGCGCCCAGGCAATCCATCGAGCAGGCGCTGGCGACGGTTGGCGCAGATGCGCTGGACGTTCGCGATTACTTGCGTCGGCCGCCCATCGTGAACGAGCGACCACGCCAGCCGCGGGGTTCGTGCGACTAGCGGGCGACGAGGCTATGATCCGGATTCCCTTCCGGCCGGGCCGCGCCATGAAATGTTTCGCAACGTCCATCCTCGTCGCCGCGCTGGCGCTTCTGGCGGCCTGCGCGCATTCGCCGGCGGCTTCGACCGCGTCGACAGTGTCGACCGCATCGATCGCATCGACGTATCGCGTTGAGCGGCAATTCGCCATCGGTGGAGCCGGCCGCTGGGACCTGCTGGCGGTCGACAGCGTCCGCCACCACCTGTTCCTGAGCCGCAGCGACCACATCGATATCGTCGACTCCCGAAGCGGCGAACGGGTCGGAACACTGGCCGGCACCGACGGCGTGCATGGCATCGCCATCGCGCCCAACTTGATGCGCGGCTATGCGACCAACGGTGGCAGCAACACGGTCACCGAGTTCGACCTCGCCAGCTTTGTGCGCATCCGCGACATCCCGGTCAATGGCCGTTCGCCCGATTCATTGTTGTTCGACGCCGGCTCGGGTCGCCTGTTCGTGTTCAACGCCGGTAGCAACAATGCCTCGGTGATCGATGCGGCCGCCGGCCGGGAAATCGCCAGCATCGCCTTTGAAGGCAACCCGGAACTGCCCGCCGACGACGGTCGCGGACACATCTTCGTCAACATCGAGGACAAGGCCCAGTTGGTCAGGATCGACGCCATGACTATGAAGATCCTCGACACCTGGTCGCTGTCCGGTTGCGAGGAACCGACCGGCCTGGCGCTCGACGTCGAACACGCGCGGCTGTTCTCGACCTGCCAGAACCAGGTCGCGATCGTCACCGACGCCGGCGATGGCCGCCTGGTCGCGCGCGTCGCGATTGGCGAGGGCCCGGATGGCGCCGAGTTCGATGGCGAGCGGCAACTCGCCTTCATTCCCGGCGGACGGCCCGGATCGCTGACCATCGTGCACGAGGACGACCCGGAACATTTCCGGGTGGTGCAGACCCTGGCCACGCAGGCCAGCGCGCGCACCATCGCGCTCGATCCGGGATCGCATCGCTTGTACCTGCCGGCAGCGCGCTTCGGGCCGAAGCCGCCAGACGGCAAGGAACGAGCGCCGATGGTGGTCGACAGTTTTACCGTGATCGTCGTCGGCGACGGTCGCTAGACCGGGCGTCGGGCCTGCTAGCATTGCCCGGTGACGCCGCGAGGGGAATCGCGGCCGCCAGGAAGGAACACCATGCTCGGATTGTCGCGTTACCAATGGGCGGTGCTGTTCGCCGCGTGGCTGGGCTGGGGTTTCGATGTTTTCGACGGCTTGCTCTTCAACTACGTCGCGCCGAACTGCGTGCCGACCCTGTTGCACCTGACCATCGGTTCGCCGGAAGCGAAAAGCGCGACGCTTTACTGGAACGGACTGCTGACCTCGGTGCTCTTGCTCGGCTGGGCGGTCGGCGGCGTGCTGTTCGGTTACCTGGGCGACCGCATCGGCCGCACCAAGACCTTGCTCCTGACCATGCTGCTCTACGCCTTCGGCACCGCCGCCTGCGCTCTGGCGCCGAACATCTGGGTGCTGGCCTTGTGCCGGGTGATCGCGGCGCTGGGCATCGGCGGCGAATGGGCCGCGGGCGCGTCGATGGTGGCCGAAGTGGTGCCGGAAAAACGCCGGGTCGAAGCCGGCGCCCTGCTCTACACCGCCGCGCCGATGGGCCTGTTCCTGGCGACCTACGTGAATTTCTGGGTCGCCGGCGACTGGATGAAAGACTCGCCCGAGACGTCCTGGCGTTACGTCTTCCTGTTCGGCCTGATTCCCGCCGCGGTCGCCTTCGTCGTTCGCCTGTTCCTGAAGGAACCCGAGCGCTGGCAGAAGGCGGTCGAGAACGCGGCGCCGGCGCGCCTGCGGGAGATCTTCGCGCCCGAGCACCGGCGCGCGACCCTGTGTGGCGTGGCCATGGCGGTGGTCGCGCTGATCTGCTGGTGGAGCTGCAATGCCTTCATCCCGACCGTCGCCAGCGGCCTGGCGCAGTCGACCGCCGCGGCGCAGGGGCTGGACAAGAGCGCCACCCTGGCGCTGGTCGAAGCCTGGAAATTCAAGGCGACCTTCTGGTTCAACTGCGGTGGCCTGCTCGGCACCCTGCTGACCATCCCGATTGCGAAGATGCTGGGCCGCCGGCCGCTGTTCCTGATTTATTTCACGGCCGCGGCGGCATCGCTGTTCGCGACCTTCGGCCTGGACCTGGAACCGCTGACGCGCCTGACCATGTACTTCTGCATCGGACTGTCGATCTTCGGCGTGTTCGGCAGCTTCACTTATTACCTGCCGGAATTGTTCCCGACCCGGTTGCGCGCCACCGGCGCCGGCTTTTGCTACAACATCGGCCGGGTGATCGCTTCGATCGGCCCGTTCGTGGTCGGCGCCATCGCCGCCCGCGGCGCCTCGTCCACCATCTCGACGCTGTTCTACCTTGGCTTCGTGCCGCTGGCGGGGCTGTTGCTGCTGCCCTTGGTGATCGAGACCCGGGACCAGGTGCTGGCGGATTGAACGCCTCCTTCGAAAGACACGAGCCGAACGAAGCCGCGCTGATCGCGGAGATGACCGACATCCTGCGCCGGAAGATGGAGCGCGACTACGCGCAGGGCGGCACCCGCCGCGATGCCCACCCGAAAACGGTGGCACTCCTGCGCGGTACCCTGGAAATCGAAGCCGAACTGCCGGACGAATTGCGGATCGGCGTGTTTGCGTCGCCGGAGATCTACGATTGCTGGGTTCGGGTCTCGAACGCCAGCGGCAAGGTCCAGTCGGACGCGGTACCCGACGCCCGCGGCATCGCCATCAAGCTGATGGCGCATGGCGGCGACGGCAGCGCCAACGACACGCCGCTCGGCCAGGATTTCATCCTGCTAAATACGCCGGTGATGCCGCTGGGCACGGTCGCGCTGTTCCGCGACGCGGTTTACTACGCCATCGAAAGCTCGCCGTTGTTGCTGGCCGGAAAACTGCTGCTCACCGGCAACGCCGGCGTGCTGCTCGGCCTGGCGGGGCTGCGCGGCACGCCATCCTCGCCGCTCGACATCCGCTATTGGAGCACCACGCCCTATCGACTGGGTCCCGACCAGGCAGTCAAGTATTCATTGCAACCCACCTCGAAGCACCGCAGTCGGAAACCGAGCAAGCCGGGGCCGTCGTACCTTAGCGACGCCATGCAGGCGCATCTGTTCAGCCACGTGGCGACATTCGATCTTTGCGTGCAACTGCACAAGGACGGCATGGCGATCGAAGATGCTGCCCAGCGTTGGGACGAACGAAAATCGCCGTTCCTGAAAGTCGCGAGCCTGCACCTGCCGACGCAATCGTTCCGAAAACCCGAGCGCGAAGCGCTGGCCGAAACGCTGTCGTTCTCGCCCGGCCACGCCCTGCCCGAGCATGCACCGCTGGGCGGGCTCAATCGCGCGCGCAGCAAGATCTACCAGGAGCTGTCCAAATTCCGCCACCAGCGCGACAAGCGCCAGGACCTCGCCTAGGACCCGTTGCGCCTTCGTTCATGGGCGCGCGTGGAGACTTTCGCAAGCACGTATCCAGGAGACCGCCATGTCCCGCCATTCCACCGTTCTCGCGAGTTTCGCCACCCTGCTGCTTGCCCTCGGCGCCAGCACCGTGGCCTCGGCGGCCAGCTACTACGATCCGCCGGGACGGGTCGCGCGCCTGGGCGATTCCCAGGGCGAGGTGAGTTTTTCCCCCGATGGCGGCGACCGTTGGTACGACCTTGCCCGCAACCGCCCGCTGGTCCGCGGCGACCAGGTCTGGACCGATCGCAATTCCCGGGCGGAGTTGCAGGTCGGCAGCGCCATGATCCGGCTCGACGAAGAAACCAACCTCGAGTTCCTGGAACTCGATGACCGCCTCGTCCAGGTGCAGGTGTCCGAAGGATCGGTCAACCTGCGGGTCCGCCGGATGTATCCGGGCCAGTCGATCGAAGTCGACACGCCAAACCTCGCGTTCGTGATCACCCAGCCCGGGCGCTATCGCATCGACGTCGACTATCGCGACGACGCCACCACCCTGGTGTCCTGGCAGGGCAATGGCATGGTCTACGGCGTCGGCGGCCGGTTCCCGGTGCGCACCGGCGATGCCGTGCGTTTCTGGGGCGAAGACCTGCGTGACTACGAAGTCTATGGACTGCCGCGCGCCGATTCGTTCGACCGCTACTGCTTCGAGCGCGACCGTCGCCTGGATCGTTCGGCCAGCCTGCGCTACCTGGGCGACGACGTCATCGGCTTCTCGGACCTCGACGATTACGGCCGCTGGAACAACGACCCGCGTTATGGCGTGGTCTGGTATCCCGACCAGGTCGATCCGGACTGGGCGCCGTACCGCGATGGCGAATGGATCTGGCAGGACCGCTATGACTGGACCTGGGTGGACGACGAGCCCTGGGGCTTCGCGCCTTCGCATTACGGTCGCTGGGCTTTCATCGGCAGGCGCTGGGGCTGGATCCCCGGTCCGCGCAACTATCGCCCGGTCTATGCGCCGGCGCTGGTGGTGTTCATCGGCGGTGGCGGTTCGGGCCCGTCGATCGGCTGGTTCCCGCTCGGGCCGCGCGACGTCTACATGCCGTCGTACCCGGTCAGCCAGAATTATTTCACGCAGGTCAACGTCAGCAATACCGTGGTCAACAACACAACCATCATCAACAACTACACCATCTACAACAGCCCCGACAGCCGTCCGCGGCAGGGCAACTTCGCCAATCGCGCGGTCGCCAACGCGGTCACGGTGGTGCCACGGGATGTGTTCGTGAATTCGCGGCCGGTTCGCGGCGCGAACCAGCGCGCGGACCGCAACCTGATCGATCGCGGGCCAATCAATCGAGCTCCGCCGGTGGGTCCGGCTGCGCCAGCGGCGCGGGCACCGCGCGACGTCGCGTCGACGCGCCCGCCGCGCGAACTGCGCGATCGCGAGGTCTTCGTTCGCAACCAGCCCTCGGCGCTCAACCGCCCGCGCGATAACCAGCCGTTGCAGGGGCAGACGACGGGCCTAGGCCCAAGTTCCGGCCCTGGCGACAACGGCCAGGGACGTCGGCGCAACCTCCGGGTGATCCCGGCCCAGGGAAATGCCATCGATGCGCGCGCCGCCGGCCCGATTGCCGAACCCGGTGCTGAGCCCGCGGCACCCGGCGCATTGGCGCCACTGGATCGTGCGGTCGAGCCCAACAGGGGGCGCCGCCACCGCCCGGCCGATGTCACGACGCCGCCGCCGGCATCGTCCGCGCCACCGCCGCCGATGCCTGCGCCACGCGACATGCAGGCTGAGCGTGACACCCAGGCCGCCCAGGCCGCCCGCGACGCACAGGCCGCGCGCGACAAGGCCCAGCAGGATGCGCAAGCCGCGCGTGAGCAAGCCCAGCGTGACGCGCAGGCCCAACGCGAGGCGCAAGCCGCGCGTGAGCAGGCACAGCGTGATGCGCAAGCCCAACGCGAGGCACAAGCCGCGCGCGAGAAGGCCCAGCAGGATGCGCAAGCCGCGCGTGAACAGGCCCAGCGTGATGCGCAAGCCCAGCGTGAGGCGCAAGCCGCGCGCGAGAAGGCGCAACAGGACGCGCAAGCCGCGCGTGAGCAAGCCCAGCGTGACGCGCAGGCCGCACGTGACGCCCAGGCCGCGCGCGAGAAG
>JANYBA010000299.1 GCA_025360985.1 Gammaproteobacteria bacterium
CTGATCGACCACGGCCACGGCGTGAGCTCGAACTTCCTGCACCTGAGCCGGATCGACGTGCAGGTCGGGGATCGCGTCGAACAGGGCCAGGTCATCGGCTTGGTCGGCAAGACCGGTCGCGCCAACGGGCCGCACATGCATTGGGGCATGAACTGGTTCGAGATCCGCGTGGACCCGCAATTGCTGGTGGACCCGGCCGGAAATCCGCAACCAGCGCCCTGATGCCGGCGCTTACTCCTGCGGCTTGCGCAGCAGCATGATCACCATGGTCGCGATCGCCACCGCGCCGAGCAGCAATACGCCCCAGAGCAGCCAGCGCCGGATCCGGGCCGGATCGGGACGCGTCAGCACCGATTCGCCACCCGCGACCGCCATCGGCCCGAGGTGGGCCTCGGGGGGTTGCCAGTCGCGGCCGTAATGGGCGCGAACCTGTCCGATCAAGGCATCGAGCGGAAATTCCTCGCGCTCGGCCGAACCGCTGCCGGCGACGATGCGGTACGGCGGATCGCCATGCGTGAGCAGCAGCCAGTCCTCGGGCTGGTAGGTGAACTCGAGCACCGGCGGATTCTTCAGCGTCACCCGCGGTTCGATCCGCCACATGCGGGCGCGCGTCTGCGGAATGTCCATCGCCTCGTTGTCCAGCGCCAGACCGGCGCCGCGCAACCGGAACGCGCCCAACTGCCCGAGGTAGGACCAGTTGCGCTCGTCCGGTTCGCGCGCGCTGATGCTGAAATCGGCGATGGCATTGTCTTCGCCCAGGGAAATATTGACCAGGTCCACCGGAATCCGCGCCGGCAGCCGATACAGGTAAGCCGGGCCGTCGCGGCCGACGTATTCGGCGGTCAGGGTGCTGCGTCGTGCCGGCGGCGCGGCGGCGCGCGCCGACTGGAAACGCAATTGCACGGTCGCCAGCGGGATCGGACTGTCCGGCGCCACGGTGTGCAGGCGCAGGTAGCTGGTGGCGATCGGCGTGAATTCGACGTGGCGGCGCACCAGCGACTGGCCGCCCTGGCGAAGTTGCGCCACCGTCGCCGACGTCACCACCGTCCGCCAGTGGCTCAGGTCTTCGCTGGCCTCGATGGTCAATCCGGTGCTGAAATCCGGCGCCGAGCTCGACAGTCCCAAGGCGATCGCGTCCACCACCTCGCCCTGGCCGCGCACATCAATCAGCACGTCGCTGACCGCCGATTGCGGCGGATGGCTCAAGGTCGCGTCGAGCGACAGGCTACCCGAGTCGCTGCGCGTGATGTGCAGGTGCAGGTCGTCGCCCTGGTCGGGAGACGGCTCCGGGAGCGCGAACCACGCGGCTTCGCGCCAGACGCTCGGCGGCGTCTGGAACCGGAACGGCATGGGACCGAACGGTAGGCTGTCGCCGGCGGCGTTGTAGGCCGCGAGGTCGGACAGGTTCCGGCTTTGCACCTGCCGATAGACCGCTTCGTCCAGCCGCACCATCCACGCGCCTTCGCTGTGCTCCACCAGCGGCCATTGCTGGGCGAAGTCATCGGGCGAGGCGGCGACCGCAGCGCCAGCGACGACGAGCGAAGCCAGCAACAAATTTCGCAATTTCATGTCGTGCCCTCGCGTTCCAGCGACTTCGGCGGCGCCGGTGAAACATAGCCGACGCCCACCAGCAGCATGCCAACCACCAGGAAGGAAATGATGCCGTACTGGTTGCCGATGTAGTGCCGGTCGACCAGGACGAGTTTCGCGCAAACCAGGATCATCAGCGCGAATCCGCCGATCCACAGCGGCCGGCGGGCGCGGTGCGAGGCCAGCCACATGCTGCCGACGCCCAGCAGGCTCCAGACCACGGTCAGGGCCGATTGGCTGACGCCGGAATCGAGCAGGCCCGGGCTCCACGGCTCGCCATGCCAATGGTGGACGGCGCGCAGGGTCGCCATGCTCGCGAAGGCCAGGCCCAGGCCCGGCCATCCGCGCACCAGGCCCGCGAGCTGCGGGCGCTGCCCGGCCATCGCCAGCAACAAGGCCGCAACCGCCAGCCAGGCCAGCTCCAGCGGATTGAGCAAGGGGATGTAGTCCAGCGGCGTCGCCACGCCTTCGAGGAACAGGCCACCAACCAGCGCGAATGCGAGCAGCAACATCGCCGGCACGAACCAGCCCGCGGCGTAGCCTTCGAACAACCCGGCGCGCGGCCAGGCCGGTTCCGATCGCCGCCACAGGCCGAGGGTCATCAGGCCCAGCGGCGCGACCAGGACAAGATAGTTCCAGCCATTGCCGAGCTGCAGCGTGTCGGCGGAGAATTCCACCAACTGCAAGGTCGTCGCCAATGCGACGGTCCAAAGCATGGCCAGATGCGTCAACGCGAGGCTGCGCGCGGATTCATCGCGGCCGTTCCACAGGCACAGTCCCGCACCAAGAACGTACGCGGCCCAACCCATCCAGGTCGGCGCCGTCAGTGGCGCGTCGAATTCGGACTTGGCGTAGCAGACCATCGCCAGGCCAAGCAGCGCGATCGCGGCGATCCACTGGTTCGGGCGCGGCCAGTCCAGCGACTTGCGCATCGCGGTCGCTGCCAGCAGCGAAGCGGCGAGATAAAGAATCGCGAATTGCCAAGCGCCCAGGCTGGCGCCGGCCAGGTCCATCTGGGTGAATCCACCCACCAGCCACCAGGCCTGCGCCCACACGAACAGCATCGGCGGCAAGCCAAAGCGCGGACGATAACGGTCGTGCACCAGGCTCAGCGCGAAGCCCGAGAACGCCAGGATCGCCGCGCCCAGCCACGCCGGATTGAGCAATAGCAGCGCGGTCGGGTCTTCCGGCGCATCGACCAGCCACATTGTGTAGGCAATCGCCGCCATCAGCTGCAGGGCCAGGCCGCTGAGCCAGGGGAAGGTGCGCTCCTGGCGGATGCCCATCCAGGCCACGCCCGCGCCTTCCAGTGCCCACACGCTGGCCGTGGTGCCGGCGCTGAACGCCAGCGGCACCGCCAGCGTCGCGAAGCCGAGCGCCAAGGCGCCGTAGGCTTCGGTCAACAGGCGTTCGCCGCGACGTCGCCGCAGCCACCACACCAGAACGGCATAGACGACGGCAACGAGCAAGGCGCTGAAGGCCAGCGCCATGCGGTTGTCCTTGAGCAGCCCTGCTTGCAAGGGGAAGGCGAGCAAGGGTGTGCCGAACACCAGGGTGCCGTCGACCCAGGGCCGGCGATGCTCGCTCTGGCGGATCACGTAGAGCAGGCCGATGACAATGTAAAACGCGAAAAACAGGATCAGGAACGGCTCGACCGTATTGAACAACTCCGGCCGGTAGAACTTCAGGCCCCAGGCGGTGCCGACGCCGAAGGTGAAACCGAAGCCGACGAGGTTCAGAAGTCGCCAACTGCGCCGCCACGAGACACCGAACACGGCGGCGTTGAGCACGGCGTAGTAGGAGAACAGGCCGACATGGTTGGCGCTGCCGGTCGAGATCAACACCGGCGCGAGATAGCCGCCGAGGAAACCGAGTACCGCCAACCACAAATTGTCCTGTAGCACCGACAACATCGCCGCCCCGGCGACGATGACCACGATCATCGCGAACGCCGGCATCGGCTCCAGCAGGGAATACAGGCGGAACGACGCGAATACCACCAGCAACAACACGCCCAGCGCCCCACCCTGCAGGCTCAGGCCGAAGGCCGGGCGGCGCTCGCGTTCGCGCCAACCGAACACCAGCGCCAGCACGGCGAGGAAGGCGAAGCTCGCCATGCGATACGGGATCGGGAAAGAAAAAAACCCGTGATCCGAGGCATATTTCACGGCGCTGGCCACGCCGAAGAAGGAAATGATCACGCCGATCTTCACCGGCACATTGCCTTCGGTGAACCAGCCTTTGATCCGCGCCGTCCACTTTTCTTCCCAACCCGGCTCGGCTGGAGCGCGCGGCGTCGTGGGTGTTGGCGGCGCGACCGGCGGCCGCGTGGCGACGACGGTTTCGACGGTCGCGGATTCGACCGCGGCCTCGGCCTTGGCCGGTGGCACGAAGGCTGTTTCCACTGCAGGTGCAGCGGCGCGCTCGGCGGCAGCGGGCGGCGGCGGCGCGGCAGGCGTTGGTGCCTGCGTAGCGGTGGCAGCGAGCGAGAGCAGGCGCGCGCGCAGCGTGGCAACCAGCTTTTCGAGATCGCCTACCCGACGCGATTGTTGCGCCTGCGACGCCAGCAGGTAGACGATCAGGAATCCGGCGATGGCGCCGAAAAATGCGCGCGTCTCGGCCAGGGCTGCGCCGAACAGGGCACCGATAACAGCGAGCAGCCAATTCATGCCTTCCCCCGGCGGATGTGCCTAGACGTAGCCGTCAACGACCCCCTTGGTCGCGACAGCCACCGCATTGTGCGGGTGCAGGCTCTCGAAATGCGAGGCGCGGATGCGGAAGTCGTCGATCCGGTCGTCGGCATCGAGCGCCAACTGCATGCGCCGGGCCGCGTCTTCGCAGAACATCAGGTTCTGGCCGTTGAGGCGGGCGAAGGCCTGTTCGTCCTCGCGCTTGACCGCGGTCTGCACCGGGGTCTGCAGCGCATCCTCGATGCGATCGATGATTTCCACGAACGGCAGGTTCTGGAAGCTCGGCGCCAGCTTGACTTGCACGTCGGCCAGGCTGCGCTGACTGTGCGGCGTGGCCATGATGCCCTGCTCGCTGCCGAGCCATGCCAGGACGGCCCGGTAGTCGAGTTCCCGCCCGGTGTCGAAGTCGAGCTGGAAGCGCTCCTGGATCAGCTGTCGCGCCAGCGCCGCCGAACATGGGCAGGTGCTCGAGTACTGCACCTGCACGGACAATTCGAGGCTGAACTGGCCGCGATCGAGTTCGGCGCCGACGCGCACCGGGTAGGACTTCCAGCCGGTGTTTTCGCTGACCAGGGCCGGGCGGCGGATGAGGTAATCGAACTGGATGTCGATCCTGGCGCGATCCGACAACTCCGCATGCGATTCGAGGAACTGCTTGAGCAGGCGGCGCAGGCTGCAGGGCGAGAGCGGCTCGGCCGACAACGACTTGTCCACGTGCAGGTACAGGCGCGACATGTGGATGCCGCGAACATCCGGACGCTTGAGGTTGACGAATGCGTCGACCCGGGCGCCGCTGGTCACCACCTGGCCGTCGGCGCCCGCGACGCTGACCGGCGCGTGGATCTCGCCCATGCCGACCCAATCCAGCTGGCCGGCGACCGCCGGTCGCGCATCGTTGGCCACGTCGGGCATGACGCGGGCAAGGTTCTCGTGGCTGATCGGGGCCATGGGGCGCTCCAAAGCAAGATGCATAGTGTAGTGGGGACGGCGTCGACCGGCGTCAAGACGGTGTTCAGAGCCGATCAGTCCGCCCGCGCGGCCCGCCAGGCCCGCCAAAGCGTCGCCAGCCGCGGCGCCGGCGCATCGCCCTTCCCGACCGCGAATTGCTCCAGGCGGGCGCGATCGAAGGCGGTGCGGGTTCTCCTGAAAAGCGCTCCTTCCGGTCGGATTGGCAGATAGGGCAACAGCTCTGACACCCAATCGCGCAACAAAGCGTCCTGCTCGCGGACCATGGCCTGGCCCGGCACCCAGCCATGCCTGGCGATCAGGCGCATGGGAATGCGCGCGCGGTCGGCCGAGGCCAATCCGGACGGGAGCCGCGCCAGCAGCCAGTGCACAGCCAGCGCGCGCGTCGGCGCGTCGCCAGCAGGGGATTCGAACAAAGCCGATTCCACCGCCACGGTCGAGCCAGCCAGTGGAAAGAGGGAATCGATGGCTTCGGCCGTCGAACCGGGGCGAACGTCCTGCACGGACGCGTCCAGCAGCTCCCGGCCCAGCGTCGACCAGGGCGCATCGACGCCAGCCAGCACTTCGGTCAAGGGATGGCGGCTGCGCCCGGCCCCGAGTCCCAGCAATTCCTCGGCCCACCAGCCGGCCTTGATACCGGTCACGCGCGGATCGCTGAGTTCGAACAGGGTCTCGCGCAATTCGTGCAGCAAACCGCCCCAGGCCTGGAATCGCGCTCGCGCGTCGCGCGGGCAGAACACTTCGGCGACGGCCATTTCCGGTTCGCGCGCCTGCCATTTCGCCACGAATTGCTGGAAGGCTTCCGCCGTCACTTCAAGCTGCCAGCAGTCCGGGCTTGAGCAAGTCGCGCGGAAATTCGGCAGAGGCATCGGCGCGCCAATCGCGCGGATCTTCATGCGCTTCCCGGTAGCCCCACAACGCCGCCACCGATTTGATGCCGGCGGCGCGCGCGGCGACGATGTCGCGCTCGTCGTCGCCGACATAGATGCACTCGGCCGGCGTCACGCCCAGTCGTTCGCAGGCGTGCAGCAGCTGGTCGGGATCGGGCTTCTTCTTCGGCAAACTGTCGGCGCCGAGCAATATTGCGCAGCGCTCGTTCCAGCCCAGGGTCGCGACCACGCCCACGGCCAGGTAGAACGGCTTGTTGGTGACGATGCCCCAGCGCGAGCCCTTGCCTTCGATCGCGCCCAGCACTTCCTCTATGCCGTCAAAAGCGGTGCTGTGCTCGGCCACGGCTTCGGCATAGGCAGCGAGGAACGGCGGCAACAGCTCTTCGCGCTCCGCGTCGTCGCGTTCCGGGAACGCCACCCGCAACATCGCGCGCCCGCCCTTGGAGACCACCGGCCGGATCGTCGCCAGCGGCAACGTCGGCTTGCCTTCGCGGGCGAGGATCCGGTTCAGGGCGTTGAGCAAGTCGGCGGCACTGTCGACCAGGGTGCCGTCCAGGTCGAACAGCACCAGTTTCGCGATCCCCGAGTCGCTCACGCTTTCACCGCGCTGGCCAGGTAGTTGATCTCGGTCCGGCCGCTGATCCAGGCCTTGTGGCGGATCGGGTCGTAGGCCAGGCCACTGACGTCGTCGAGCTGCAAGCCGGCCTCGCGCAACCAGGCCGCGAGTTCTGACGGTTTGATGAAACTCTTGTAGTCGTGTGTCCCCTTGGGCAACAGGCCGGCAAGGTATTCGGCGCCGACGATCGCGGCCGCGAACGCCAAGGGATGGCGATTGAGGGTCGAGACAAAAAGCTTGCCGCCCGGCTTGAGCAGGTCCGCGCAGGCGCGCAGCACCGAGGCAGCATCGGGCACGTGTTCGAGCATCTCCATGCAGGTGATCGCGTCGAAACTCGCGGGCTCGGCTTCGGCCAGCGCTTCGACGGCTTGCAGCCGGTAGTCGACTTTCAAGCCCGACTCAAGCAAGTTGGGCTTTGACACGTTCCCAAATGCCCGCGCGGACTAAGCAATCCTTGACGAGCGCGTAATCGACTTCATTTTGTTTTTTCATGGC
>JANYBA010000307.1 GCA_025360985.1 Gammaproteobacteria bacterium
CGTCGAGCATGCCGGCGGCCTTGAGCTGTTCGACCAGGTCGAGCACCTGGCGCGGCGACAGCCCGAACTTGGCCTTGTCGCCGCCGCTGTTCTGCCACTTGCCGGCGCCGAGCGTCGCCAAGCGCATGCGCACGCCCAGGCCCGGCTTCACGCCGAGGGCTTTCGCCTCCTCGACAATCAGGGCGAGCTCGGAGGGCTTTTCCACCACGATGAAAGTCTGCAGGCCGAGCTTGCGACCGACCAGAGCCAGGCGGATGAATTCGCGGTCTTTGTAGCCATTGCAGATCACGATCGAACCGGGCCGCGCCAACGCCAGCACCGCCATCAATTCCGGTTTCGAGCCGGCTTCCAGTCCGAAGCCTTCGCCGCCTTGCGCGGCCAATTCGCCGGCCACGCCGTAATGCTGGTTGACCTTGATCGGATACACCGCGGTGTAGCCGCCGGCGTAGTCGAGTTCCTTCATGGCGCCGGCGAAGGCCGCCTGCAATTTGCGCAGGCGATCGCCGAGGATGTCGGAGAAGCGCAGCAGCAGCGGCAGCTTCAGTCCCGCCTCGGCGGCGTGGTCGAGGATTTCCGGCAAAGGCAGCACCGGCCCGCCAGCGCCGTGCGGCAAGGCGCACATGCGGCCTTGCGCGTCCACGTCGAAGTAGCCGTCCGCCCAGTACGGAATCGAGTAGGTGTGGCGGGCGCGGTCGAGCGACCAGGCGGACATGGGCAGCGATCCTGTCAGCGGGCGGAAGGGCGCGTATTGTAACCCCCGCCGCCGACCGGTTTCGCTACAATGCGCGCCCCGCCGCCGACGCCTTGCGAGCCCGCCCATGTCCCCGAGCACCTGGCTGCACGAGAACTTCGAACACACCGGTTCGGCCTTCGGCGTGCGCATCGTCCGCAAGCTCGAGGAAGTGCAGTCGCCATTCCAGAAGATCGAAATGTACGAGAGCACCGACTGGGGCAACGTCATGCTGATCGACGGCGCCATGATGGTGACCACGCGCGACAATTTCTTCTACCACGAGATGATGGCGCACGCGCCGCTGTTCACTCACCCCAACCCCCGCAACGTGGTGATCATCGGCGGCGGCGATTGCGGCACCCTGCGCGAAGTGCTGCGCCATCCCGGCGTGCAAACCGCGGTGCAGTGCGACATCGACGAGCAGGTCACGCGCCTGTCCGAGAAGTATTTCCCGGAATTGTGCGAGTCCAACAGCGACCGGCGCGCCACCGTGATGTTCGACGACGGCATCGCCTACATGGCCAACGCGGCTCCCGAGAGCATCGACGTGATCATCGTCGATTCGACCGATCCGGTCGGCCCGGCCGAGGGTCTGTTCAACCGCGCCTTCTACGAAAACTGTTTGAAAGCGCTACGCCCGGATGGCCTTCTCGTACAACAGAGCGAATCGCCGTTGGCGCTGATGCATTTGATCCTGGACATGCGCCGCGCCATGCGCGCCGCCGGCTTCAAGGACTTCCGCCTGCTGCCGTTCCCGCAGCCCTGTTATCCGACCGGTTGGTGGAGCTGCCTGATCGCCTCCAATCGATCGCGCGACCTCACGCAGTTCCGCAAGGCCGATGCGGCGGCGAAGTCCTTCGCGACGAACTACTACACCGCCGACGTGCACCAGGGCGCGCTGGCCTTGCCGCCCTTCGTGGCCAAGGCGTTGGCCGACTGAGCGGCGCGCTTAAGCGTTCCCATAGCCCGAGGCTTTTGTAGGCCGCAGATCAGCCTTCTCGGCGGAATTGATCGAAGAACGCGTGATCTATTTCGAAAATCTGCTTTGGCTTCACACCAAGTTTCGCGTCTTCGAACAACGCGACGAGGCGCTCCCCATCGACAAGCTCGATGGGGACAACCCCATCCCTGCCTGCTTCTGATTCCGCATCCGCGGTAAATCTGCCTGTGGTGATGAACACGCCCTTCTCGGCGCGACCCAAGAGAGCATTTCGAAACTCGCCAACTGCCGCGCGCGATACGACGTCCTTGTATCGCTTTGCCTGGAACGCGACTTTTACGCTGACGAATGGGCTTAGACGCAGCACGCCGTAGCCATCGATGCCTCCATCACGAGATTTCTGCGTGACTTCTACATCTTCGAATCCATGCTCATGCAATAGCCTCTTGCACAACAGCTCGAATCCGTAAGGCGGCAATGACTTGAGAACACCGAGCAGATTTTGGTCGCTCGTTTCGTCTGGCGGCAGTGTTTCTGGAACGTCCTCGTTTTTCGCTTCCTTTGGAACAGAGGGGCCTTTTTGGCTTGTTCGATTGAGCTTGTTTCTGCGCGCCATTACTTCACGCGCAGCGGCCTCATCCAGATGCGTTTTCCAGCCGAGGGGCGTAAGCGACCACACGCCACGTCGACTATCGTCCAACAATCCCTGCCAGACCAGAAATTGGCGCGCCCATGCAACCTGGTTGTAGTAGCGGTTGACGCCCGTTTTGGTGGTTGATCCTGTGATTTCGGCTGGCAGATCGAGCTTTCGCTGAATCCAAATCGAAACTTCCTTCGGCTTTGCGGAGCCTCCGGCTGCTCGAAGGCCATCCAGGATTGGCCCAAGATACTTGCCGACCGCGGACAAGCCTTGTGTTGTCGCGCGTTTCACAACGCATCCCCGTCGAGTTCGCTGGTGCGGATGCGCATGACCCGTTCGAGTTCGTAGACGAAGATCTTGCCGTCGCCGATCTTGCCGGTGTTCGCCGCCGCCTGGATGGCCTCGACCACGCGTTCGACCTGGTCGGACGTTACCGCGACCTCGAGTTTGATCTTGGGCAGGAAGTCGACCACGTATTCGGCGCCGCGGTAGAGTTCGGTATGGCCTTTCTGGCGGCCGAAACCCTTGACCTCGGTGACGGTGACGCCCGTCACCCCAACTTCGGAAAGCGCCTCGCGCACGTCGTCGAGTTTGAACGGCTTGATGATCGCCATAACCATTTTCATGCGGGCCCCCTTGGCTGCGCTATTGTGCCCTATGCCGCGCGACTCGCCAGCGCTCGCGCTTTGTAGGAAGATTCTTACGCCCCTGCCCGACTTCCACCGACGGAAGGCGCGCATTCGCCGAGCTAGGCTGATCGCGTCCACCGGAGAACCACGCCAATGATCGATCTGAAAGCCATCGACGACCTCGCCCGCCGTCTCAACGACCTGGTGCCCCCGGGCTTGAAAGACGTGCGCGCCGACCTCGAACAAAACATGAAAGCCACGTTGCAAGCCGGTCTGGCCAGGCTCG
>JANYBA010000308.1 GCA_025360985.1 Gammaproteobacteria bacterium
TGGGCTTTTGCCGGGTCATCTGTAGCATCAGGCTCAACAGCCCGAGGATCGGTGCGGCGTAGTAGGCCAGCGCCCCGAACGACTTTTGCGCTGTTAAGACTTCGCTAAGGGCATGCCGGCGATCTGTTTCGCCCGGCGAAGGCATGCCGGGGAATCGGCTTTCAGCAAATCGGCGGGCGCTTTCGGCTTGTCCGGTCTTTACCACGACAAAGCGGCCGGCGGCCAAATAAGTCGCCGCAAGTGGACTGTGCAGGTCGGCATCGTGCTGCAGTTGTTCGCCGAGCTTCGGCACCAGTGCAAGACCGCCCCAGGCGAACAGGTCATAGGCAAAGAAAACCGCAGCAAGCAACCAGCAAACCGCCCGGACCTTGCTACTGGTATCCCCTTTAACGGACCTGCTCATTGTTCACCGCCTCACATCATGCCCGTTTCCAGTCGGGCGACATCGGACATCATGCTCTGGTTCCAGGGTGGATCAAACACCAGTTCGACATCGGCCTCGACCACGGTCGGCACTTGTTCGACCTTGCTGCAGACATCCTCGACCAGGATGTCGCCCATGCCGCAAGCAGGCGCAGTGAGGGTCATGCGAATAGCGACCTTGCGTTGCCCGCCGGTGAGTTGCTCGACCACGCAGTCGTAGACAAGCCCAAGTTCAACGATATTCACCGGTATTTCCGGATCGAAGCAGGTGCGCAGCTGTTTCCACACCAAGGCTTCGACCTCATCGTCGCCAGCGCCTTCAGGCAAATGCAGGGCGGTTGGCAGCTCCTTGCCCAGCGCGTCGGCGTCGTTGCCGGCGATACGAAAAAGGTTGCCGTCCACGAATACCGTGAATGAACCGCCAAGCGCCTGGGTGATGTAGCCGACCGTGCCCGCGGGCAAGTTGACCTTGTCGCCTTGCGGCACCATCACGGCAGGGCAATCACGGGAGAATTTGACCGGTTCGCTGGTACGGGAATAGGACACGGGGCCGCCTTGGTCGTTGCCCGCACATTTTAGCGGTTTCCCGACCCAACCAATGGCGCATGCGGCAATTTGGCCAGCTCGCGTACCATGAACGACCTTACGTGGAGCGACAACTTGGCAGCATTTTCCTGGTTCACGCGCTGGCTGCTGTCCGGTTTGGCCTTGGCGGTCGGAATCCTCGGCATCAGCGCAGTCTGGCTGGCGCTAGCCATGCTGTCGGGGTTGCCTTGCAGCTGGCTGGCGCTGTTCGCTGCTGCCGACATGGCACTGATGCTCCGGCTAACCCAGACACCGCCTGGATGGCCGAGGCGGCTCGCCGCGGCCCTTGCCACGGCGCTGGCAATTGCGATCAGCCAGTGGTTTATCGCCGCGACCTATATAGGGCAGTCCCTCGGGTTGGCCCCACTCGATTCGGCCTCGCGGCTCGGACCGGTACTCGCCTGGACGTTGACCGACCTGAACCTGCACGCCTCCGATTGGGCGTTGATCCTGCTATCACTGCCGCTGGCCGCCTGGTGGGCCGGCAATGGGCGCAAGTTCTAGCTTCAGGCTAGTGGCCGCCGTCGACGGCCTTGAGCTCCGACACCAGCTGGCTGACAGCCGCCGCACCATCGCCGTAAAGCATGCGCGTGTTGTCGGCATAGAACAGCGCATTCTCAATCCCGGCGAAGCCGGTGCCCTTGCCACGCTTGATCACCACCGTGTTCTTCGACTGCGACACATCCAGGATCGGCATGCCGTAGATCGGCGAGGCCGGATCGGTCTTGGCCACGGGATTGACCACGTCGTTGGCGCCGATCACCAGCGAGACGTCGGTGTTCGGGAATTCCGGATTGATGTCGTCCATGTCGGCGATCAGGTCGTAGGGCACTCCCGCCTCGGCCAGCAACACGTTCATATGGCCCGGCATGCGACCGGCGACCGGGTGGATCGCGAACTTGACCTTGACGCCGCGCTTGATCAGCAACTGCGCGAGTTCCCAAACCTTGTGCTGGGCCTGGGCCACCGCCAGACCGTAGCCCGGGACGATCACCACGCGCTCGGCGTAAGCCATCATCGCGGCGACGTCGCCGGCTTCGATCGGTTTTTGCGCGCCGGTGATCGCCGCGGCTTCGCCGGTCTGGCCGAAGCTGCCGAACAGCACGCTGGCGATGGAGCGATTCATGGCCTTGGCCATCAACTGGGTCAACATGGTGCCGGCCGCGCCGACCACCATGCCGGCGATGATCAGCGCCTCGATGCCGAGCACATAGCCTTCGAAGGCCACCGCCAGGCCGGTCAGCGCGTTATAGAGCGAAATCACCACCGGCATGTCGGCGCCGCCGATCGGCAGCGTCATCAAGATGCCCACCGCCAGCGCCGCAACGAAGAAGCCGACGATCAGCGGTTGCTGCAACATCGTTACCGAAGCCACGCCCAGCGCCACCGCCGCCAGGAACACCAGGCCGTTGAACCACTGTTGGCCCGGGAAAGTGAAGCGCCGGTCCATGCGCCCGTCGAGCTTGGCCCAGGCGATGATCGAGCCGGTCAGCGAGATCGAGCCAATCAGCGCGCCGACGGTACCGAGCACCAGCTGCGTGCTGGTCGAAGGCTTGCCGGCCGCGAATTCGAACAGCTCGACCGCACCGATCGCCGCCGCCGAACCACCGCCCATGCCGTTGTAGAGAGCGACCATCTGCGGCATGTCGGTCATCGCGACCTTCTTGCCCGAGTACCACGCTGCGCCGGCGGACACGGCGAGCGCCAAGGCGATCAGCGCGATGTTCGCCATCGGTACGCCGGAATCATCGCGGTAGAAAAACGTGGCCGTGGTGGCCAGCAGCATTCCCCAGCCCGCCCAGACGATGCCGCTGCGCGCGGTGACCGGCGAGGCCATGCGCTTGATGCCGAGGATGAACAGCAGCGCGGCAGCGAGATAACTGGCCTTGACCAGCAGCGGCAACCAGCTCATGCGCCGGCTCCCGGCTTCTTGGAGGACTTGAACATCTCGAGCATGCGTTCGGTGACGACGTAGCCACCGGCGGCGTTGCCGGCGCCCAGAAGGACGGCGATGAAGCCGATGACTTTCTCGACGGTCCCATCGGCGTGGCCGAGCACGACCATGGCGCCGACCAGGACAATGCCGTGCACGAAGTTGGAGCCCGACATCAGCGGCGTATGCAGGATGACCGGGACTCGGCCGATGATTTCG
>JANYBA010000316.1 GCA_025360985.1 Gammaproteobacteria bacterium
GTCGGAACGGCAGAGCGAGCCGGTTTTGATCTGGGTCGCCGTGGTCGCCACCGATATGTCGGCGATGGTGGTGTCTTCGGTCTCGCCGGAACGGTGCGAGACGATGGCGGCGTAGCGATTGGCGTCGGCCATGGCGATGGCGTCGAGCGTCTCGGTGAGCGTGCCGATCTGGTTGACCTTGATCAGGATGGCGTTGGCGACGCCCTTGTCGATGCCTTCCTTGAAGATCTTCGGGTTGGTCACGAACAGGTCGTCGCCGACCAGCTGCACCTTGCCGCTGAGCTTGTCGGTGAGCAGCTTCCAGCCGGTCCAATCGTCTTCGGCCATGCCGTCCTCGATGGTGATGATCGGGTACTGCGCGGCCCAGTTCGCCAGGAAATCGACGAACTGCTCGGAACTCAGGCGCTTGCCTTCGCCGACCAGGTTGTACTTGCCGTTTTCGAAGAATTCGGTGCTGGCGACGTCCAGGCCGAGCAGGATGTCCTCGCCGGCGCTGTAACCGGCCTTGCCGATCGCCTCGAGGATGGTTTCCAGCGCTTCTTCGTTCGAGCGCAGGTCCGGCGCAAAGCCGCCTTCGTCACCGACCGAGGTGCTCAGACCACGCGCCTTGAGCACCGACTTGAGCGAATGAAAAATCTCGGTGCCAGCGCGCAGCGAGTCGGCGAACGTCGAAAAACCCACCGGCAGCACCATGAATTCCTGCAGGTCGACGTTGTTGTCGGCGTGGGCGCCGCCATTGATGATGTTCATCATCGGCACCGGCAGCACGGCCGCGCGATCTCCCGCCAAATGCGCCCACAACGGAAGTTTTCTCGACGCGGCGACGGCGTGGGCGTTGGCGAGCGACACGCCGAGACGCGCGTTGGCGCCCAGCCGGCCCTGGTTCTCGGTGCCGTCGAGATTGATGAGTTTCCGATCCAGCCCGGCCTGGTCTTCGGCATTGAAGCCAGTGATCGCAGTGGCGATGGCCTCGTTGACGTTGGCCACGGCCTTCCTCACGCCTTTGCCCAGGTAGCGGGTCTTGTCGCCATCGCGCAGCTCGACCGCTTCCTTGGAGCCGGTCGATGCGCCGGACGGCACCATGGCGCGACCGAAGCTGCCGTCGCTCAGCGTGACTTCGGCTTCCAGAGTGGGATTGCCGCGGCTGTCGAGGATTTCGCGGGCATGGACTTTGCGGATCGTGGTCATGTTTTCTTCGTGCTTAAAGTTGGTTTTCGAGGAAGCCGTTCTGCTTGGTGATCTGGTCCAGCGCCACCAGCGTCTCCAGTAGCGCCGCCATCTTCGGCAGCGGCCATGCGTTGGGTCCGTCGGAGAGCGCCTTGTCCGGATCCGGATGGGTTTCCATGAAAATGCCAGAGATGCCGACCGCCATCGCGGCGCGCGACAGCACCGGCACGAATTCGCGCTGGCCGCCGGACTTGCCGTCCATGCCGCCGGGCAGCTGTACCGAATGGGTGGCGTCGAACACCACCGGGCAGCCGGTATCGCGCATCACCGACAGCGAGCGCATGTCGGAAACGAGGTTGTTGTAGCCGAAGCTGGCGCCGCGTTCGCAGACCATGATCTGGGAATTGCCAGTGGCCAGGGCCTTGGCGGCGACGTGCTTCATTTCCCAGGGCGAGAGGAACTGGCCCTTCTTGATGTTGACGGGCTTGCCGGCGCTGGCGACCTTCTGGATGAAGTCGGTTTGCCGGCACAGGAAGGCTGGCGTCTGCAGCACGTCGACGACCGAAGCGACTTCGGCCATCGGCGTGTATTCGTGCACGTCGGTCAGCACTGGCACGCCGAGCTGGCGCTTCACTTCCGCGAGCACTTTCAAACCTTCCTCGAGGCCCGGCCCGCGAAAGCTGGTGCCCGAAGTGCGATTGGCCTTGTCGAAGCTGGACTTGAAGATGAAGGGGATGCCGAGCTTGCCGGTGATCTCCTTGAGCGTGCCGGCGGTGTCGAGCTGCAATTGCATCGACTCGATGACGCAGGGTCCGGCGATCAGGAAAAAGGGCCGGTCGAGGCCGACCTCGAAGCCGCAGAGCTTCACGCGCTGACTTCTTTGAGCAGGCGACCCCCGGCCTTCTGCTCGCGCGCGGCACGGATGAAGCCAATGAACAGCGGGTGGCCCTCGCGCGGCGTCGACAGGAATTCCGGATGCGCCTGGCAGGCGACGAACCACGGGTGGTTCGGCAACTCGACCATTTCCACGAGCGTGTCGTCCATGGACTTGGCCGAGATCACCATGCCGGCGTCTTCGATCTGGGTGCGGTAGCGATTATTGAATTCGTAGCGATGGCGGTGGCGCTCGGCGACCACGTCCTTGCCGTAGATCGCGTACGCGCGGGTGCCGTGCTTGAGACGGCATTCCTGCAGGCCCAGGCGCATGCTGCCGCCGAGGTCGGAATTCTCGCTGCGCTGTTCGATGTCGCCGGTGGCGGTGCGCCACTCGGTGATCAGGCCGATCACCGGATGCGGGCAGTGCCGCTCGTTTTCGGTGGTGTTGGCGCCGGCCAGGCCAGCGAGGTGGCGGGCGACGTCGACCACCGCCGCCTGCATGCCATAGCAGATGCCGAAATACGGGATGCGATTCTCGCGCGCGTACTGCGAGGTCAGCACCTTGCCTTCGAAGCCGCGATCGCCGAAGCCGCCGGG
>JANYBA010000326.1 GCA_025360985.1 Gammaproteobacteria bacterium
CGAGCAAAGGCAAATAGAACAGCAGCCACGCGCCCAGCCAGATGGTGATCGCGGCCGGCCCGGCGCTCGCCGCCGTGCCGATCCAGCGCACGCTGATGCCGGTGACCACGCAGAACAACACCAGGTCGCGCATGCCCATGGCCGCGCGGACACGCTCCAGCCCCGAGCCCGGGCCGGTGGCGGCAACGCGGTCCGGATCGTGGGTGATGGGCCTACACCGGGCCGAGACGCGCGGCGATGTAGCGGCGGATGTCCTGGCTCGCGCTTTCCATCGGCGCGTAATAGCCGTGGCCGAAGCGGCGCGAGCCCATGCCCTTCTGCACGCCTTCGAGCACCGCCCAATCCTGGCGGTTGATCAGGTCCCAGAAGTCGACCGCGTCGCTGGCGTCGAATTCGGGCTTGGCGATTTCGTAGGGATGGAACAGGAAATCGCAGATCACCGTGCTGTGGCCGGCATCGCGCGGGAAGATCGTGAAGGCCGCGACATGGTCCATCGACAGCGAGATCATCATGTTCGGGTAGATCAGCTCGCCCTTGTGCCTGACCTGTTCATTGGCGTCGAGCCCTGGAAATGGTGAGCGCACGGTTTGCCCAGTGGCGGTGAAGGTGACTGCGCCCTCGCGATGCGGCACGCCGTCCTCCCAATCGAGCGTAGCGCCGCCGTTCTTGCGGAAGGCCGGCACGATCTGGCACAGCTCCGGATGCACGCCGCCGCAGTGGTAGCACTCGTTGTAGTTTTCCAGGATCACCTTCCAGTTCGCCGCGACCTGGTAGACGAGGCGACGGTCGGTCCTGAGTTCGGCCAGGGGATAATTGCGCAGGCGTCGTATCGCGTCGCCGAATTGCGTTTCCAGCGTGTGTCCGCGCGCGTTCGCGCCCTCGGGATCGAGGTGGACGAACATGAATCCGCCCCAGGTCGCCAGGCCGGCCGGATGCAGGGAGAGCTCGTGCTTGCGTCCTTCCAGCACCGCTTCCAGGTGCGGCGCCGAGCGCAGCGCGCCATCCAGCCCGTAGACCCATGAGTGGTAGGGGCAGCGGATCGCCTTGCCCTTGCTGCCGGTCACCGGCACGCCGTCGTTGGCGGCGCTGCACTGGCCGGGCAACACCAGCGCGCAGCCGCGGTGGCGGCAGACATTGAAGAAGGCGCGCAGCGCGCCGTCGTCGCCGCGAACGATCAGCAGCGACTCGCCGAGCACATCGACTTCCAGATAATCGCCGGTCGCGGGCAGCGATTCCTCGCGGCCGACCAGCACCCATTCGTGCGCGAAGATCTTTTCCCGTTCGGCCTCGAAGAAGTTCGCCGACACATAGGCCTGGCGCGGCAGGGTGGCTTCAAGCGGCAGCGGTGTGTCCATGGGCGGCCTCCGGAAAAACAAACCGCGCCTAAGCGCGGTTTGTCGTTGTCGCGAAAAACCCAGGCGGGGATTACTTCGCCGCGTCCTTGAGCTTCTTCAGCGGGCGCACCTTCACCTTGGTGGTGGCGGGCTTGGCTTCGAACCACTGCTCCTGCTTGGTGAACGGGTTGATGCCCTTGCGCTTCGGCTTGGCCGGAACGTTGACGGCGGTGACCTTGAGCAGGCCGGGCAGGGTGAAGGAACCGGCGCCTTTCTTGCTCAGCGACGCGGTGACGGCGCCTTCGAGCGCGGCGAGCAGGGCGCGCACATCCTTGGCGGCGACGCTGGCGGCTTCGGCCAGGTGCGCGACCAGCGCGGACTTGCTCAGCGCGGTCTTGATTGATTTCGGGGCGGCGGCTTTCTTGGCGGCCGGCTTGGCGGCTTTCTTCGGGGCTTTCTTGGCTTTGCTCATGGGGGCTCTACCTTGTTGTTGGGGTGGGCTTTTGCCGCGCGAATTTCGCGCCGACGGGGAAGATTAAACCACTTTCGCGCGGGCGTGGCGTTTCCGGCAATACTTTTTTGGCTTATTTTCAGCTTTGCGGGCGGCCGGCGGCCCAGGCCTCGTCGAACAATTCCTCCAGCGCCGGATGGCAACCGCGCAGTCCGGCGGCGACGCGCCCGGCCCAGTCGAAGTAGGCCTCGATCCGTTCCGGCGACCAGCTGGCCGGCGGCGCGGCGACGATGTCGCGCAGGTTGGCGGTCTTGTCGGCCAGTTTGATCAACTTCGCCCCGTGTGGGATGTGCGGGGCCTTGTCGACCTGGCGTTTCTTGCGCTCTTCCTTGGCCAGGGACTTGTCGTCGGTGACCGCCTCGACCAGGGCCAGCACGGCGGCGCCGAAACGCGCCTCGATCTCGGCCCGCCGCTCCTCGATGTACATCTGGTGCGGGCCGGAGCAGTCCTCGATGACGTCGTGCAGCACCGCCCCGACCAGCACGTCCGGGTCGGTCACGCCGGCCTCGACGTTCAGGATGTGCAACAAGGCGATCGGGTGGTTGATATACGGCGTTTCGTCCTCGTCCTTCCGGCGCTGGTCGCGGTGCTGGTCGGCCGCGTAGTGCAGGGCCGCGATCAGGCGGGGCAGTTCCAGGGTGTCCATGGCGGGCGGCCAAAGCAGGGGGCTTCCCAGGGTAAACGCAGCGGCGTGGCCGGTTCCGGCCATGGCGGGCGGGGAGGGGGCAGGACGGCAACCCCCGGGATGGATGACAATGGCCGCACGTTCCCGGAGCCCGTCATGAACCCGATCGCCACCGACGTCGAAGACAGCCTCGCGCGCCTGCAGGAGCAGGTGGCGGCGTTGCGCCTACGGCCGGGCGACGCGCTGCCCGGGTATTTCTTCCGCTCGCACGTGACCTACCAGCAGGAACTGAACAACATCGTGTTCAAGAGCTGGCTGTGGGCCGGGCACGTGAGCCAGGTGCCGAACGTCGGCGACTATTTCCTGTACGAGCTGGCCGAGGAGTCGGTCATTGTTGTCCGCCACGACGACGGCGAAATCCGCGCGCTCATCAATTCCTGCCGGCACCGCGGTTCGCGCGTTTGCGAGCTCAAGCAAGGCCACGGCAAGGCTTTCGCCTGCCCCTACCACGGCTGGGTCTACGGCACCGACGGCCGCTTGAAAGCCGCGCGGCACATGGACGGCGTCCCCGGTTTCCGCAAGGAAGACCACGGCCTCAAGCACGCGCGCGTGGCGGTGCGCTTCGGCCTGATCTTCATCAATTTCGATCCCGACGCCTACGATTTCAATGAAGCGCTGGCGATGGTCGATCCGCAATTGGCGCCCTACCACCTGGAGACCGCGAAGATCGCCCACCGCGAGACCTATTCGGTCGACGCCAACTGGAAGATCGCGCTCGGCAATTACCTGGAGTGCTACCACTGCGAGACCGCGCACCGCTGGTATTCGAAGATCCACAGCTTCAAGGATCGCGAGCAGGTGTCGGCGCCGCTGAACCGGGCGATGTGGGCGCGGGCGGAAAAGGATACCGGCGTCCCCGACGTCGACAAGGCCGTCTACCGCATGTTCCGCGAAGCGCCGGGCTTCGGGTCGTGCGTCTACACCAGCCGCTACGCGCTGTTCGCCGACTACAAGACTGGCAGCCGCGACGGCGCGCCGCTGGCGCCGCTGATGGGCGACTTCAAGGGCTACGACGGCGGCGCCTGCGACTGCCAGTTCGGGCCGCTGACCTACATGCTCAACTACCCCGACCACTGCATCCTGTTCCGCTACGTGCCGTTCGGCATCACCAGGTCGGACATGGAAATCGTCTGGTTCGTGAAGGGCGACGCGGTCGATGGCAAGGATTACAACCGCGAAGAACTGATCTGGCTCTGGGACCAGACCACCCAGGAAGACAAGCGGATCATGAATCTCAATGCCTCGGGCGTGAACTCGCAATTCTTCGAGCCCGGGCCGCAACATCCGGAATTCGAGGACACCCCGATGCGCTTCATCGACTGGTACCTGCACGCCCTGGCCGGCAATCATTCCGTGGTCGTCCCGACCGTGCGCACGCACCGCACCAGCTCCCTGGAAGCCTGCGGGAGTGGCCTCGATGGCTGATATCCACCACCCGCGGCAGCAACTCAAGCGCACGCCCTTCCACGAACGCACCTCGCAACTGAGCCTGCCGCAGAACTGGCGGCGCTGGGCCGGGCATATCGTCGCCGGCTCCTACGACCTGGGCCTCGACCGCGAGTACTGGGCGATCCGCGACGCCGCCGCCCTGATCGATATTTCGCCCTTGATGAAATACATCATCGAAGGCCCCGATGCGGCGCGCCTGCTTCACCGCGTGACCACCCGCGACATCCTCAAGATGGCGGTCGGCCAGGTCTATTACACCGGTTGGTGCGACGACGAGGGCAAGATGCTCGACGACGGCACGGTCACCCGCCTCGACGAAAACAAATTCCGCCTGACCTCGGCCGAACCCTCGCTGCGCTGGCTGGCGATGAACGCGGTCGGCATGGACGTCACCGTCACCGAGGTCAGCGACCAGATCGCCGCGCTCAGCCTGCAGGGGCCGAAGGCACGAACCATCTTGAACGGCTGCTGCAAGAAGCCGCTCGACAAGCTCAAGTATTTCAAGATGGCCGAGAACAAGCTCGCCGGCGTGCCGGTGACCGTCTCACGCACCGGTTACACGGGTGACCTCGGCTACGAAATCTGGATGGCCGCCGACAAGGCGCTAACGGTTTGGGACGCGCTGATGGTGGCAGGCCACGACTACAGCATCACGCCCTGCGGCATCCTCGCCATGGATATGGCCCGCGTTGAAGCGGGCCTGTTCATGATCGACGTCGATTACACCGCCGCCAACCACGCCTGGATCGAAGGGCAAAAATCCTCGCCCTTCGAGATGGGCCTTGACTGGACCGTGGCCTTGGACAAGGAAGGCTATTTCGTCGGCCGGCGCGCGCTCGAACGCGAGAAGCGCGAGGGCTCGCTCTGGAAGTTGGTCGGCCTCGAAATCGCCTGGGAAGACATGGAGCGATTGTTCGGCGCGGTCGGCCTGCCGCCGCAGATCGCCGGCATGGCGGTGCGCGGCAGCCTGCCGGTGCTGGCGAACGGCCAACAGGTCGGTTACGCCTCGACCAGCACCTGGTCGCCGGTGCTGAAGAAATACATCGCGCTCGCCCACGTCGAACGGCCGCATTACGAGCCGGGCACCAAGCTCAGCATGGAAGTCACGGTCGAGCACCACCGCCGGCAGGCCGCGGCAAAAGTCGTGAAGTTGCCGTTCTACGATCCCGAGTGGAAGAAAAAATGAGTAACTCCTACGACGCGATCGTCATCGGCGCCGGCCACAACGGCCTGATCGCTGCTTCCTACCTCGCCCGCGCCGGCAAGAAGGTGGTGATCCTGGAACGCCGCGACATCGTCGGCGGCGCGGCGATGACCGAAGAGATCTTCCCCGGCTACCGCTTCACGGAATTTTCCTACGTGGTCAGCCTGCTGCGCCCGGAAATCATCCGCGACCTCGAGTTGCCGAAACACGGCCTGAAGATATTGCCGCTGCCGAGCACGGTCACGCCGATGGACAACGGCGACTACCTCGCCGCCTGGGACGACCACGACCAGACCCGGCGCGAGCTGTACCGGCATTCGCCGAAAGACGCCGAAGCCTCGGACGAATACGGCCGGGTGATGGCGCGCGCCGCCAAGGCGATCAAGCCGATGATCGGCATGGTGCCACCGGATCCGTCCTCGATGAGCCCGCGCGATTTGATGGGCATGCTCAAGCTGGGCCAGTACGCGAAGAGCCTCTCCGAAAAAGAGTTGTATCGGATCGCCAAGCTGGTGACGCAGTCTTCCGCCGACCTGCTCAACGAGTGGTTCGAATTCGATCCGCTCAAGGGCACGAAATCCGCGAGCGGCATCATCGGCACCTTCCTCGGGCCGAATTCGCCCGGCACCGCCTACGTGCTGCTGCACCACTACATGGGCGAGATCGACGGCGCTTTCCGCGCTTGGGGTTTCGCCAAGAACGGCACCGGCGGCGTCTCGGCGGCGATCGCCCGTTCGGCGCAGGCGCTGGGCGTGGAGATCCGCACCGGTGCGCCGGTCAAGCAGGTCATCGTCAAGGGCGGCCGCGCCCGCGGCGTGGCGCTGGAGAACGGCGATGAGCTGCAGGCGAAAGTCGTGCTCTCGGCCGCCGACCCCAAGCGCAGCTTCCTGCAGTTCGTCGAATCCAAGCACCTGCCGGATGAGTTCACCACCGCGATCAAGAATTTCCGCGTCCGCGGTTCGTCGGGCAAGGTCAATATCGCGCTCAGCGGCCTGCCCGAATTCACCTGCCTGCCCGGCGAAGGCCCGCTGCACCGCGGCGCGATTTCGATCAGCCCGAGCATGGACTACATCGAACGCGCCTACGACGAGGCCAAGTACGGCCAGTTCTCGAAAAATCCGTACATAGACATGATCATCCCGTCGATGATCGACCGCGACATGGCGCCGCCCGGCCACCACGTGATGTCCTGCTTCGTGCAGTACGCGCCTTACGACCTCGAGGGCGGCTGGAACGACGCGCAGCGCGATGCCTTCGGCGAGACGGTGATCTCGACCATCGAGAAGGTCGCGCCGAACATCCGCAGCCTGATCGTCGGCAAGCAGGTGATTTCGCCGAAGGACATCGAGCGTATCGCCGGCATCACCGGCGGCAACATCTTCCACGGCGAATTGCTGCTGCACCAATTGTTCTTCATGCGCCCGGCGCCGCAATGGGCCGATTTCCGCACGCCCTTGCCGGGCTATTACTTCGGCGCCGCCGGCGCCCACCCGGGCGGCGGCGTGATGGGCGCCGCCGGCAAGATGGCGGCGATGGAAGTCCTCAAGGATTGGAAATGAGCAGCACGGACTTCGACACCCTCATCATCGGCGCCGGCCACAACGGCCTGGTCGCGGGTACCTATCTGGCGAAAGCCGGCCGCAAGGTGCTGATGCTCGAACGCCGCGACATCGCCGGCGGCCAGCTGGCGACCGAATCCTTCGGCGAAGGCTTCCTGGTCGATTGCCTGCACCCCGGTGCCGCGCTGCGCCCGGACATCGTCCGCGAGCTCGACCTGACCCGCTACGGCCTGCTGCCGGAACCGCACAACCATTCGGCTTATATCTCCCTTTTGCCCGACGGCAAGCGCCTGTTGCTGCGCGGCCAGGGCGACGACGCCGAAACCCTGGCCTCGATCCGCCAGTTCTCGGGAAATGATGCCGCGCGCTGGCCAGAATTCGTCGCCTTCATGGACCTGGCCACGGCCTTCCTCGACGAGGCCTACCGCACGCCGATGCCGCGCCTGCCGAAAGTCGGAATTGCCGAAGGCTGGCCGCTGGCGAAACTTGCGTGGAAATTGCGCAGTCTTGGTGGTCGCGCCATGTTCCGGGTCATCCGCAGCCTGTCGATGTCGGCGGTGGAGTTCACCGAAGACTGGTTCGAATCAGAGGAATTGAAAGCCGCCATCGCCGCCGTCGCCATCCATGGCTCGACTTTGGGATCCATGTCGGCGGGAACCGGCTATACGCTCATCCACAACTGGCTCAACCGCGGCGGGCCGGCGCAACGCGGCAACGGCGTCGGGCCCACGCGCGAAGCACTGCTGGCGGCGTTCAAAGCCGCTGGCGGCGAGCTGCGCACCTCGGCCGAAGTGAACCGGATCCTCGTCGAGAAGCAAAAAGCACGCGGCGTTCGGCTGGCCAGCGGTGAGGAAATCCTCGGCAGCACGGTGGTCTCGGCCGCCGATCCGCGCCACACGCTGCTCGGCCTGGTCGGCGCGGTCGAACTGCCGCCGGATTTCGTGTGGGCGACGCAGTCGATCAAGCTGCGCGGTTCCGTGGCGAAGGTGCACCTGCTCACCGATGGCAGCCACGGCCTGCCGGCCGGGACCCTGGCGATCGCGCCGACGCTGAAATACCTCGAGCGCGCCTTCGACGCCGCCAAGTACGGCGAGGTCTCCGCGCACCCGTACGTGGAAGTCACCAGCGCCGGCAACGTCGTTTCCATCCACTTCCAATTCGCGCCCTACACCTTGCGCCACAGCAACTGGAGCGTTGAGCGCACCACGGTCGAGCGCATGGCGATCTTCGCCGTCGCCGAACATTTCCCGGCGCTGATGGAATCGATCGAGCAGGTGCAGTCGATCGTGCCCACCGACCTCGAAGCCATCTACGGCCTGAGCGAGGGCGACCTCAACCATGGCCAGCTCATCCTCGACCAGATCTTCTTCATGCGGCCGTTACCCGGCTGGTCGGACCACCGCACGCCGATCGACGGTCTTTACCTGTGCGGCAGCGGCGGCCACGGCGGTGGCGGCATCAGCGGCGCCTGCGGTCGCAATGCCGCGCGCACCGTGCTGAAGACGAAGTCCTAGTCGAGCGACTGGCGCAGCTGCAAGGGCAGCTTGGCGTAGCGCCAGCGGCCGGCGTCGCGACGACAGGCCGTCACCGGCGCGTCCGACGGCAGCACTGTCCACTCGCGGCCGTCCTCGGCCTTGAAGGCCTCGGCATCGATGCCCTCGTTTGGCGATGCTGCCGCCGGGCAGTGCAAGTCAACCGACACGAAGCCGTCCTTCCAGACCGCGGAATCACCATCGAGCAAGCGCGTCGCGTGGAAACCCGTGGCTTGCCAGTGCTCGTCGTCCTGCTCGACCCGGGCGCCGCGCACATCGAGGATCCAGACGCTGCCATGGCCTTGCACGCGCAGCAGCTTCGTGCCGTCCGGCCCGTCGCGCACGTGAAGCACGGTCGACTCGTCGATGCCGAACGCAAACGGCGTGTCGCTGTCGAGCAACAGGCGCACCTGCCGGCCTTCGCGCTGGCGTTCGAAGAAATGCGTGTCGAGCACACCCAACTCGAAAGTCCGCAGGCCGCCGCTGGCGCGGTAGGTGACCTGGTCGGTCGGCACGTTCAGCGTGCAGGGTTTCGTCATCGGGCAGCCGGCGCTGCTCGGTTCGCCGGCGAGCGCGCCGTAGCGCAGGGCATGGCTGCTGGTGCCGTTGCTGATCATCGGCAGGGTGCCGGCGGCATTGCCCGATTGCACCGCGGTGCCGGCGCTGGTGCCGCCGAGCGGCACGCCGGCGTCAATGCGCGCCAGCAAACGCTTGCCCAGGTCGGTGAACACGCCGGGCGTGAGCTGCAGGCTGCGGATGGTGAGCGTCTGGTCGCCGCCGTCGATAAAAATGCCGTCGGCGCGGTCGATCAGCGCGCGCATTTTTTCCGGGTGCGCGCACTGGTCGCGCTGGACGGCCGCGAGCTCCGGGTAGCGCGCATCGCGCGCGTAGGAACCGTTCTCGGCGTAGCGCAGGGTGTCGAGGTCGGCACAATCGCGCGAGCGAGCCACGGCCGGCTCCAGCGCCAACCAGTCGACCTGGGCGCCGGCCTGCTCGAACAAGGAAAGGTAGTAGTAGACGGAACCAAACACGTTCTGGGACGAGGCCGTAATCACGAGCACGAGCGGCTTGCGTACGTGTGAGTGTTGCGCGGCCAGGGCCACGAAATCGCGGTACAGGGCCTGCGCGGGCGCGTCGCTGCCATTGAGATAAACGCTGTCGCGCTGGGTCCGGCCGTCGGCTCCGACGGGGCGGAACTCGAAGGCGTCGTCGAACAGCTGCAGTTCGTCCTCGGTCAGGACCATGGCCTGCAACAGCGCGTGCCATTCGGGTTGCTCCATCACGCGATCCGACATCTTCGCGCGCAGGGCATCGAGTTGCCGGAAAAAGAAGTCACGGCGCTCGTCGCCGCCGTTCCAGCGCGGTAGCGCGAACAGGGCATCGCGCCGGGCCTGCGTGACCTGGAACTTGTTCACGCGCAACGATTGTTGCTGGTCGAAATAGCGCAAGGCTTCGTCGCGTTTTTCCGGTTGGCATTCCTGCGGGTCGGTGCTGGCGCAGACCGGATCGGCGCCACCACCGATCAGCCACAACTCGCGCGCCGAGCCGCTGCTTGCGGCCACCAGCAGGATGAGTGCGACCACAACGCGCAGCACTACAACAACCCCGCCTTGCGTGCCGCTTCGACTTGCGCCGCGGCTTTCGCGCGCGCCGGTGCGAGGATCATTTCGTAGCGCGGGTCTTTGCGCAGGTCCTGAATCAGCGGTTCGTGATCGAGAAACAGCAGGTCCAGGTACCAGCCGCTGTCCACCGCCGCCTTCATTTCCGCGAAGGCCTGGTCCTTCTCGCCGAGTTCGGCATAGCCATAGACCACGTTCCAGCCACGGTCGCCGTAATAGGGCGCATGCGCCACAGCCGCGATGGCCGCCTTGATCAGCGCGCGGCCCTGGGCGTCGGCGCCGGTTTGCCGCAGGGCGGCGCCGGCTCGCACGGCATCGAGGGCCCGCGTGGAGTACACGGTCGGTACTGGCTGGAGGAAGAAGCCCGGGTCGGCACGGCGGTACAACGCCAGCGCCTGCGCCGGCTGGCCGGCGCGCATCAGAAAAGTCGCCTGGGCGCTTTCGTCGGCAGGCTGTATGCGGGCAATGAAACCTTGCTCGACGCGGGTGTTGCCCGCGAGCCAGGCCAGCCGGGCCTGGCCGCGCAGGACATTGGGCGCATCCGGCGCCTTGGCCGCCATCGCTGCCAGGCAGGTTCGGGCTTCGGCAAGCGCGCCCAGTGCGATCAGGTCGCTGCAGCGAAAGGCGCGGAAGTTGTAGGCCTCGGGGTTGAGCCGTTCGAAGCTGTCCAGGTCGCGTAAGGCGCCGATTGCATCGCCATTCATCAATCGAAAGAGACTGCGGGCTTGGTAATGACGGCCCGCGTCCGAGTGCTCGGCGATGGCTTCGTCCATCAGCGCCAGGGCCTGGTCGAGATGGCCGGTCAAAACCAGCGTCGCGGCCACGTTGTCCGCGGGCACCGGCGCCAGCGGATCCAGCGCCAGCGATTTGCGGAACAACGCCAGAGCTTCCTCGTGGCGGCCAAGGCTGTCCACCAGTTCGCCGTACCACTGGTAGCCGAGGGCGTTGTTTGGCGCCAGCGTCAGGCCGCGACGGAATTCGGCGTCGACTGCTGGATCGGTGATGGATGTGGTGGTGTTGAAGATCTGCCCGGCGCGGGCGATATGCGCTTCGCCCAGATTCGGCGCCAGCTGCAGGGCGCGGTCGAGGTAGCGCTTCATGCGTTCGCGCTCATCCGCCGTATTGGTGCCGTAATAGCCGAGCAGGTTGTAGGCGTTGGCGGCGCCGACATAGGCGCGGGCGAACCCCGGATCGAGCGCGATCGCATTCTCGAAGTGCTGCGCGGCTTCGCGCATCTCGGTAACGTTGCGGTTCGGCAGCAGCGCCATGCCCTTGAGGTATTCGTTGTAGGCGGCGACGTTGTCGGTGCGCTTGCTGACCAGTTTTTCCTGCTGCTGCGGCGTCAGCGCCACCTGCAGTGCCTGCACCACGGCGGTGGCGATCTCGTCCTGGATCTTGAACAGATCCACCATCGGCCGGTCGTAATGCTGCGACCACAAGTGCGTGCCATCCGCGGCTTTGATTAGCTGCACCGTGATGCGCAACGTGTCGCCGGCCTGCTGCACGCTGCCTTCGAGCAAATGCGCCGCGCCCAATGCCGCGCCGATCCGGCGCATGTCCTGGGCCTTGCCCTTGAACGCGAACGAGGACGTGCGCGCGATCACCTTCAAGTTCGGCACCTGCGCCAGCATGTCGAGCGTGGTTTCAGCCAGGCCATCGGAAAAATATTCGTTCTTGGGATCGCCGCTCATGTTCACGAATGGCAATACGGCGATCGAGCGTTCCGGTGCGACCGCCACGGCGACTGCCGGCGCGGCCGAGCGCAAGGCCGGTTGGCCGCGGTAGTACCAGGCGAAGGCGAGCACCAACAGGACGACCGAGACGGCCAGCATGCGTTTGCTGCCGACGCCGGTGGCATCGAATTTCACACCCTGCGGCGACAGTTCCACCGCCCAGGCCAGGATCAAAGCAATTGGAAAGCCGATCGCCAGCAGCAGGATGACGACGCGCAATACCCAGATCGGCGCGCCGAACGTCGGCAGGGCGATCGAGGCGAGCTGGATCGCCAGCCAGGCCACGACCAGGTAGGCTGCGGCGACCCGGACGACCTTGCGCTGCTTGAGCTCGGCAAAAAAGGACATGCAATTCCCAGGGCAGGCGTGCCGCCGGTTCGCGGCGACAAGGCATACTGGAGCACCCCCAATCGCCTGTCCAGCCGCCAAGGCCCGAACCCCCACCATGCGTGCAAGTGTCTTTTTGTGCCTCGCCGCCGGCGTCCTCGCGGCCTGCGGAAAATCTCCGAGCAAGGATCCGGCCACCGAGGCGGACAACGCCAGCCTCGCGGTGACGCTGGCGCCGGTGGTTGAGCGTTCGCTCGATCGCGCCGTGATCGCCTCCGGCCCGGTTTCGGCCTGGGAAGAAATGCAGCTCGGCGTCGAGATCAGCGGCCAGCGCGTGACCGCCCTGAACGTCGAGGTGGGCGAGCGCGTGAAAAAGGGCCAGGTGCTGCTCGAACTCGACCACCGCATGCTCGACAGCGACCTTCGCCAGGCGCAGGCCGCGCGCGACGAGGCCGAGGCGGGCGTGAAGCTGGCGCAGGCGAACCTGCAGCGCGGGCAGATGCTGGCGAAAGACAAGCTGATCAGCGCCAGCGCCTTCGATGAGTTACGCGCCGCCCTGGTGCAAGCGCAGGCGCGCTCGGCGACCGCCCGCGCGCAGTACGACGGCGTGAAACTCAAGCGCGATTTCGCCGAGCTGCGCGCGCCCGACGACGGCATCATCGCCAAGCGCATGGTGCAGCCCGGCCAGGTCGTGATGGCCGGTGGCGAATTGTTGCGCCTGATCCGACAAGGCCGGTTGGAATGGCGCGCGGAACTGCCGGAAGCCGAGCTTTCGCGCGTGCGTCCGGGCATGGCCGTGCAACTGGCGTCCAGCAACGGGGAAGTGCTCGGCAAAGTGCGCGCGGTGTCGCCGGGCGTGGACACGAGCACGCGCACCGGCACGATCTACGCCGACCTGCCGGCGCCGGGCGCGCTCAAGGTCGGCGCCTTCGTCGAAGGCCGCGTCGTCACCGGCAAGGGACCAGCGCTGATGCTGCCGGCCGCGGCGGTGGTGCAGCGCGATGGCTACAGCGTGGTGTTCACTGTCGACGACAAGAAAATTGCCCATCGCCTGCGCGTGCAGACCGGCGCCACCCGCGACGGCCAGGTCGAAATCGTCGCCGGGCTCAAGGCCGGCGATGTCGTGGTCGAACGCGGCGCCGGCTTCCTCAGCGATGGCGACCGCGTGCGCGTGGTAGCGACGCCGACGCCGTGACCATGAACGTTTCGGCCTGGGCGATCCGGCGGCCGCTGCCGGCGCTGATGATCTTCTTCGTGTTGTGCGTGGCCGGCCTCTGGGGCTTCCACCAGTTGCCGATCGCGCGCTTCCCCGACGTCACCTTCCCGATGATCACGGTCACCGTGCCCTTGCCCGGCGCCTCGCCCAGCCAGCTCGAGACCGAGGTCACGCGCAAGGTCGAGGACGCGGTCGCGACCCTGCCCAACATCAAACGGACGATGTCCACCGTCACCGAGGGCAGCAGCGTCACCGCGATCGAATTCCTGATCGACACCGACATCGCCACCGCGCTCGACGATACCCGCGACGCGGTCATCCGCATCCGCGCCGACCTGCCGCAGGACATCCAGGAACCGATCGTCGCCAAGGTCAACATCGGTGGCTCGCTGATGACCTACGCGGTTGACTCAAAGGCGATGCCGACCGACGAATTGAGCTGGTTCGTCGATCGCGAAGTGAGCAAGGCGCTGTACGGCGTGCCGGGCGTCGCCCTGGTCACGCGTGCCGGCGGCATCGATCGGCAGATCCGCGTCGACCTCGATCCGCAGGCCCTGCAGGCCTGGGGCGTGACCGCGGGACAAGTCTCGCAGCAGCTCTCGCGCAGCCAGGCCGAACGACCCTCGGGCAAGGCCGAGCAGGACGGCGTGCAACAGGCGATCCGCACGGTCGGCACGTTGGCCGATGCCGCGGCCCTGCGCGATTTTTCCATCAGCCTGCCGGATGGACGTTCGACCCGGCTGTCGGCGCTCGCGCATATCGTCGATGGCGCCGCCGATCCCAGCCAGCTCGCCCTGCTCGACGGCAAGCCGGTGGTGGCGTTCTCGTTGTCGCGCACGCGCGGCTCGAGCGAAGTGCGGGTCGCGGAAAAAGTCCGCGCGGTGCTGGCGCAACTCGAGGCCGCGCACCCGGGCCTGCATTTCCAGCTGGTCACCTCCACCGTCGAGGAAGCCGAGCGTTCCTACGATTCGTCCATGACCATGCTCTGGGAAGGCGCGGCGCTGGCGCTGTTCGTGGTCTGGCTGTTCCTGCGCGACTGGCGCGCGACCTGGGTGTCGGCGATCGCGCTGCCGCTGTCGATCATCCCCACGTTCGCAGTGATGCACTGGTTCGGCTTCACCTTGAACTTGATCACCCTGCTGGCCCTGTCGGTGGTGGTCGGCATCCTGGTCGATGATGCCATCGTCGAGATCGAGAACATCGTCCGCCACCTGCGCATGGGCAAGTCGCCGATCGATGCCGCCCGCGATGCCGCCGACGAGATCGGCACGGCGGTGATCGCCACCTCGATGACGCTGGCGGCGGTGTTCCTGCCGGTTGCTTTCATGCCCGGCATCGCCGGCAAGTTCTTCCGCGAATTCGGCTGGACCGCCGCGACCGCCGTGCTGTTCTCGCTGCTGGTCGCGCGCCTCCTCACGCCGATGATGGCCGCGTACCAGCTCAAGCCGCACGGCAAGAAACCAGTCGAGTCGAAGCTGATGACGCGCTACCTCGCCTGGGTCGATCGCGCGCTGCGCCATCGCTGGATCACCCTGGTCACGGCGACGGCGTTCTTCCTGGCCTCGCTTGGCATTCCGTTCTTCATCCCGTCGACATTTATCCCGATTTCGGATCTGGGGCGCAGCAACCTCAGCCTGGAGTTACCGCCGGGCACGCGCCTGCAGGACACCAAACTCGCCACCGAACAGGCGCGCCGCCTGCTTTCGGCGATTCCGGAACTCAAGCAGGTCTACACGACCATCGGCAGCGTCCTGGACATCGGCGACCCCGGCAAGACCGGCGTCGGCGAGCCGCGCAAGGCGACCCTGGTGCTGGACTGGGGCAAGGCCAAGACCCGCGAACGCAGCCAGAAGGAACTCGAACGCGAAGCGCGCGCGCGCCTGGCCGACTTGCCCGGCGTGCGCGTGAGTTTCATCAGCACCGAGCCGGGCGAACTGATGCAACTCGTACTCGCCGGCGACGATCCGCAGCGCCTGCTCAACGCCGCGCAAGCGCTCGATCGCGACCTGCGCACGCTCAAGGGCCTGGGCAGCATCAGCTCGTCGGCATCGTTGTTGCGGCCGGAGCTCGTGATCGTGCCCGACCCGGCGCGCGCCGCCGACCTCGGCGTGGCCACCGCCGACATCGCCGAAGCCGCGCGCATCGCCACGTCCGGCGACTACACCCAACGCCTGGCCAAGCTCAACCTGCCCGAACGGCAGGTGCCGATCCGCGTCGGATTCGCCGAGAGCACGCTGGCCAATCCCGACCTGATCGCCGACCTGCGCGTGCCCGGCAAGAATGGCCCGGTGCCGCTGTCGGCGGTCGCCGACATCCACGTCGACAGCGGGCCCTCGCAGATTTCGCGCTACCAGCGCCAGCGCAACATCAGCTTCAACGCCGAACTCAACGGCCGGCCATTGGGCGATGTGATGAAGGAAGTGCAGCAGCTGCCGAGCGTGCAGAAACTGCCGGCCGGTGTGAACTTCCTCAATACCGGCGACGCCGAGGTGTTCATCGAATTGTTCGTCGGCTTCCTGATGGCCATGACCGCCGGCATCGCCTGCATCTACATGGTGCTGTTGCTGCTGTTCAACCACGCCCTGCAGCCGCTGACCATCCTGACCGCGGTGCCGCTGTGCGCGGGCGGCGCCTTCGGTGCCCTGCTCTTGACCAACAACGCCCTATCGTTGCCGGCCCTGATCGGCCTGCTGATGCTGATCGGCATCGCCACCAAGAATTCCATCCTGCTTGTTGA
>JANYBA010000340.1 GCA_025360985.1 Gammaproteobacteria bacterium
GTCGCGCCGACATCGTGCGCGCCGCCAGCGCGATCGCCGCCGAAGCCAAGGCCGGCCGCCTGGATCCGGCGCAAATCGACGAAGCCCTGTTCGGCCGCTACCTGTCGCTGGCCGACCAGCCGGAGCCGGACCTGTTCATCCGCACTGGCGGCGATCTGCGCATCAGCAATTTCCTGCTTTGGCAGCTGGCCTACACCGAGCTCTGGTTCACCGATGCCCTCTGGCCGGACCTGGACGAGGCCACGCTGCGCCAGGCCTTCGACGCCTTCGCCGCCCGGGAGCGCCGATTCGGCCTCACCAGCGCCCAGGTGGCCACGGAGGCCGGACGCGCATGACCACTCCCGGAAACCTGGCATGAGCCGCCGTACGCGCGTCCTCGCCGCCGCGGTCATGGCGCCGACGGCGATCGCCGCGGTGCTCTGGCTGCCTTCGCCGCTGCTGGCCGCGTTCGTCGCGGCCCTGATGATGGTCGCGCTGTGGGAATGGACGCCACTTGCCGGCCTGCAACAAACATCGGCTCGCATGGCCTACCTCGCGGCGAACGCCGGCCTGATGGCGGCGCTGGCCTGGAGCGCGGGCCGGGGAACCTATCCCACCAATTATTTCCTGCTCAAGCTGGTGAGCCTGATCGGCGTCGGCTGGTGGCTACTGGCGCTGGCCTGGCTCCGGGCCTTCGAGTTTGGCCGCGACGGCGGCGCGCCGGCCCGGGCGATCAAGCTGCTGGCCGGAACCCTGAGCGTGGTGCCGGCATGGTCCGCCCTAGGCTGGCTGCATTCGAGCCCGGACCGCGGCCCGGCCTGGGCCCTGTACGCCCTCGGCGTGGTCTGGGCCGCCGACAGCGGCGCCTACTTCGTCGGGGTGCGCTTCGGCCGGCGCAAGCTGGCGCCACGGATCAGCCCAGGGAAGAGCTGGGAAGGCTTTTGGGGCGGGATGGGTTTCTGCCTGGTGCTGGCAGCGGTCGCCTGGCCCGCCCTCGGCATCGCGCCGCACGATTGGCCCCTGCTGGCACTGATCACCTTGCTGACCGCGCTGGCCTCGGTGCTCGGCGACCTGTTCGAAAGCCTGCTCAAGCGCCACGCCGGGATCAAGGATTCCAGCGACCTCATCCCCGGCCACGGCGGCGTGCTCGACCGCCTGGACAGCGTGCTGGCGGCGTTGCCGGTTTTCGTGATCGCCAAGCTATGGCTCGGCCTTTGAGACGCATTGCCCTGCTCGGCGCCACCGGTTCGATCGGCCGCTCGGCGCTCGACGTGATCGCGCGGCACCCGGAGCGCTTCGAAGTCGCCGCGCTCACCGCGCATGGCCGCGTCACCGAGCTGCTGGCCCTGTGCCAGCAATTCCGTCCGGCGCTCGCCGTGATCGGTGATCCTGCGAGCCTGCCCGCGCTGGCATCGGGCCTGAGGGAGCGCGGGCTGAAAACCACAGCCCTGGCGGGTCCGGAAGCGCTCGATCTCGCCGCCGCCGATGCCGGCAGCGATACGGTGGTGGCGGCGATCGTCGGCGCCGCTGGCGTGTCGTCCACGCTGGCCGCCGCCCGCGCCGGCAAGCGCCTGCTGCTCGCCAACAAGGAATCGATCGTGCTCGCGGGACAGGTGCTGATGCGCGAGGCCGCGGCCCACGGCGCGGAAATCCTGCCGATCGACAGCGAGCACAACGCCATTTTCCAGTGCCTGCCCGCCGACGGCCATCGCCGCGGCATCCGCCGGCTGATCCTGACCGCATCCGGCGGTCCGTTCCGGGGTCGCGCGCGCGCGTCCTTGCACGCGGTCACGCCGGACGAAGCCTGCACGCATCCGAACTGGGTGATGGGCCGGAAGATTTCGGTGGATTCGGCCACGCTCATGAACAAGGGCCTGGAAGTGATCGAGGCGCACCACCTGTTCGGCCTGCCGGGCGAGCGCATCGACGTCGTGGTGCACCCGCAGAGCACGATCCACTCCCTGGTCGACTACATCGACGGCTCGATGCTGGCGCAACTGGGCAACCCGGACATGCGCACGGCGCTGGCCTACGGATTGGGCTGGCCCGAGCGCATCGATTCCGGCGTCGTGCCGCTGGACCTGGTCGCGCAGGCGCGCTTCGATTTCGAAGAACCCGATCGCGAGGCCTTCCCCTGCCTGGACCTGGCCTACGCCGCGCTGGCGGCCGGCGGCAGCGCGCCGGCCAGCCTGAACGCCGCGAACGAAACCGCCGTCGCGGCCTTCCTCGCCGGCGAACTGCCCTTCCTCGGCATCGCCGACGTCATCCGTGCCACGCTGTCGGAATCGTCGACGGAACCCGGGGACGATCTGGAGGTCCTACTGGCCTGCGATGGCCGGGCGCGGCAGACGGCGCGGGAATGGATCAGGAGGATGCAGGGATGAGCAACGTCTTGGGCGCCTTCGGCTGGTTCGTGCTGACCCTGGGCGTGCTGGTCACCTTCCATGAGTTCGGGCACTTCTGGGTCGCGCGTCGCTGCGGGGTCAAGGTGCTCCGATTCTCGATCGGTTTCGGGCGACCGCTGTGGTCGCGGCTGGCGGCCGATGGCACCATCTACCAGGTCGGCTGGCTGCCGCTCGGCGGCTACGTGCAGTTCCTTGATGAACGCGAAGCCGAAGTGCCGGTCGCCGACCTGCCATGGGCCTTCAACCGGCAACCGGTGCTCAAGCGCATCGCCATCGTCCTTGCCGGTCCGGTGGCCAACCTCGTCCTGTGCGTTGGCCTGCTCTGGGCGACCTACCAGATCGGCTGGCCGGACCTGAGCCCGGTGATCGGCACGCCGACCGGGATCGCGGCCGAAGCCGGCCTGCACGCCGGCGACCGGATCCTCAAGGTCGGCGATCAGGCCACCCCGACCTGGACGCAGGCGATGACCCCGCTGGCGCTGGCGGCCATCGATCGCCAGCCCGTGGTCCTGACCGTCAGCGACGCGGCCGGCAACGAATCGCAGAAGACCCTGCCCTTGCAGCGCCTGCCGGCGGACTTCGACCAGACCAACCCGCTCGCGGCGATCGGCCTGGGCGCATTGCTCGCCGAGGACCGGCCGATCGTCGGTGCCGTCGAGCCCGATGCGGGCGCGACCGGGATCCTGATGGCGGGCGACCGCATCGTCCGGATCGGGGAAACGCCGATCCGGCACTTTGCCCAGATCGCCCCGGTCCTGCAGCCGCTCGCCGGTTCGCCGATCAAGGTCGAAGTCGAACGCCAGGGCCGGCCGATGACGTTTTCGGTGACGCCCCGCCAGATGACGCTGAACGGCCAGACCCGTTGGGCGCTTGGGGTTTACCCGCAGCTCGGCGTTACGGTGATCCGGTACGGTCCGGCGGCTGCATTTCGCGCGGCGCTCGCCGAAACCGGCAAGCAGACGCGCGAAAGCCTGGCATTCATCGCCCGCCTGGCCCGCGGCGAGGCTTCTTCCAAAAACCTTTCCGGCGTCATCGGGATCGCCCAGGTTGCGCAGGCCGAGGCCCGATCCGGGCCGTCGCGACTGCTTTTCTTCATGGCCAGCCTCTCGCTGACCCTGTGCATCATGAACCTGCTGCCGATCCCGGTATTGGATGGCGGCCACCTGCTGTATTACCTTATCGAACTGGTTTCTGGCCGGCCATTGAGCGATCGAGTGCTCGTGGCGGGCCAATATGCCGGCCTGGCCCTGCTGGCCGGATTGATCGGTCTGGCGTTTTACAACGATATCCTGCGCACCATTGCTTCGTAACGAACCCGACTGACCGATCGACCCGAAACCACCCCGGCGCCCCGCGCCACCACCCTGGATTTGATGATGACGCGCCCGAATGCACGCCGCTTACTGAGCCTCGCCCTTGCTCTCGCCCTTGCCGGCCCGGCCATGGCACAGAACTTCGAGCCATTCACGGTGGGCGACATCCGCGTCGACGGCCTGCAGCGCATCTCCGCCGGTACGGTGTTCACCTATCTTCCGGTCGAACGCGGCGACCTGCTCGACCGCACCCGCTCCTCGCAGGCGATCCGGGCCCTGATCAAGACCGGCTTCTTCAGCGACATCAAGCTCGAGCGCCAGAACAACATCCTGG
>JANYBA010000352.1 GCA_025360985.1 Gammaproteobacteria bacterium
ATCGCGTGGCGCCCACGCCCGCGAGGATTTCAACAAGCGCGACGACGTCAACTGGATGAAGCACAGCCTGTGCTGGCTGGACGGGCAGGGCAACACCAGGCTCGACTACCGGCCCGTGCACATGAACGTGCTCAGCAGCGACGTCAGCGTCATTCCGCCCAAAGAGCGCAAGTACTGACATGGCCGAGTTCACCCTCCCCAAGAACTCCAGGGTCGGCAAAGGCCGGCACTTCCCCGCCAAGAGCGGCGCCAAGCGCGTGCGCAGCTTCAAGATCTACCGCTGGAATCCGGACGACGCCGCCAACCCGCGCACCGATACCTACGACATCGACATGGACAGTTGCGGGCCGATGGTCCTGGACGCGCTGATCAAGATCAAGAATGAGATCGATCCGACGCTGACTTTCCGTCGCTCCTGCCGCGAAGGCATCTGCGGCTCGTGCGCGATGAACATCGACGGCAGCAATACGCTGGCCTGCACCAAGACCATCGAAGACTGCCGGAAGGCCGAGGTGCCGATCTACCCGCTGCCGCATATGCCGGTGGTGAAAGACCTCGTTCCCGACATGTCGCACTTCTACGCGCAGTACGCCTCGATCAAGCCCTGGATCCGCACCCAGAGCTCGCCGCCGGCGAGCGGCGAGCGCCTGCAATCCAAGGACGACCGCGCCAAGCTCGATGGCTTGTACGAGTGCATCCTCTGCGCCTGCTGTTCGACCAGCTGCCCGAGCTACTGGTGGAACGGCGACCGCTATCTCGGCCCGGCCATCCTGCTGCAGGCCTATCGCTGGATCATCGATTCCCGCGACGAGGACACCGGCGCGCGCCTCGACGACCTCGAGGATCCGTTCAAGCTCTACCGCTGCCACACCATCATGAACTGCACGCGCACCTGCCCCAAGGGCCTGAATCCGGCCAAGGCGATCGGCGAAATCAAGAAGCTGATGCTCCAGCGGCGCGGCGCATGACCGCCAATCTCATCTTCCTTCCCGCCTTCGCCATGGCCGCTCTCACGGCCCTGGTCTGGTGGCACATGTACACCCTGCGGATCGGCGAGATGAAGCGCGAACGCATCCATCCGCAGGCGGTGGCCCTGTCCAGCCAGATGGCGACGCTGGTCAAGGACACCCGGGCGGCCGACAACTTCCGCAACCTGTTCGAGCTGCCGGTGCTGTTCTACGTCGCGTTGCTGATCGCTTACGTCACCGCGCAGGTGTCGGTCGCGACGCTTGGACTTGCCTGGGCATTCGTCGTGCTGCGTTACGCGCACAGCTATATCCACTGCACCTACAACAAGGTGTTCCACCGCTTCCAGGTCTATGTGACCGGGGGCCTGGTGCTTTGGGCCCTGTGGGCGGTGCTGGCCGTCGGCATCCTGTAGTGCACGGCGACGTCGACCTGGGCCGGCTGCGCTGGCGATGCCGGCGCGGGATGCGCGAACTCGACCAATTGATGCTGCGCTACCTGGAGCAGCGCTGGCCGCTGGCAGACGACGGTGAAAGAGGCGTATTCCTACGTTTGCTGGACTGCGAGGACGATAAGCTGTGGCAGTGGTGCATGGGCCGCGAGAGGCCCGCCGACCAGGAATTGCATGCGCTCGTCCAGCTCATTGTCGAACTGCCGCGTTGATTGGCGTCCGTCCCGGGTGCTGGCCGGCTCCTTGCTGATGCTGGGCCTCGGCGCAGCGGCATCACTGGGGCTGAGCGCCGCGCCTTGGTTCCTGGCGCTACCCGCGGGCTTGCTGGCCGTGGCCCATGGCCTGGCCATGGCGCGCAGGGAACTACGCCGACCGGCGCTGGTCCTGGACTGGTCGGGCGGCAACGGCGAACTCCGGCTCGAGCACGAAGGCCATCGTGAATCCTGGCGGGCAGCGCGCGCCGTATTTCGCGGCGGGCTGGTGTCGGTCGCCGGAATCGACGAAAGCGGGCGGCGCCAGCAGATACACTGGTGGCCGGATACGCTTCGGTCCGACGCACGCCGACGCTTCCGGCTCGCTTCGGGCACCTCGAGAACCAGATGAGCCTTTTCCAGCCGCTTTCCCTCGCCATCGGCCTGCGCTACTTGCGCGCCAAGCGCCGCAACGGTTTCATTTCCTTCATCTCGATGGCGTCGATCCTGGGCATCCTGATCGGCGTCACCGCCTTGATCACCACGATTTCGGTGATGAACGGATTCCAGGATGAGCTGCGCGTCCGCATCCTCGACATGGTCGCGCACGCCACCATCGAAGGAGTAGATGGGCCGATGCTCGACTGGCAGCGGGCGGTCGCGGTCAGCCATCAAGACAAGCGCGTGCTTGGCGCCGCGCCCTACGTCGAATCCGAAGCCCTGTTGCAGGGTTACCGGCGCCAGGGCGCGATGATCCGCGGCGTCCTGCCTGAGGAAGAATCGAAAGTGTCGGCGCTCGCGAGCAAGATGAAGGTCGGCAAGCTCTCCGACCTCAAAGCCGGCGACTACAGGATCCTCTTGGGCACCGAACTTGCCCAGGCCCTCGGTGTCGGCGTCGGCGATTCGGTCACCGTCTTCGTCTCGGAAGTGACGGTCACGCCGGTCGGGCCGGTGCCCCGGGCGCGCCGCTTCACCGTCGCCGGTATCTTCGAGGTCGGCGCCCAGGAATACGACTTCGGCCTCGCGGTGATCCACATGACGGACGCCCAAAAACTGTTGCGCACCGGCGCCGGCGTCAGCGGGGTGCGTTTGAAGCTCGACGATCTCTGGAACGCCTGGCCCATCGCCCGTGATCTCGCCGACCGCTTGCAGGGGCAATACCGGGTCCGGGACTGGACCCGCGACCACGAGAATTTCTTCCGCTCGCTGAAGATGGAAAAGACCATCATGTTCGTGTTGCTGTCGCTGCTGATCGCCATCGCCGCGTTCAACCTGGTGTCGTCGCTGGTGATGCTGGTGCAGGACAAGCAAGCCGACATCGCCATCCTGCGCACGCTGGGCTTGTCGCCAGGGGCGGTGATGCGGGTGTTCGTGGTGCAGGGCACGGTCATCGGCGTCATCGGCGTCGGCCTCGGCGTTCTCGGCGGATTGCTGCTGTCGGAAAACCTGTCGCACCTCGTGCATTTCATCGAGGGCCTGACCGGCAGTGAACTCATGCCGGCCGATGTCTACTACATCAGCGGCGTCCCGACCGCGATCGAGGCCGGTGACGTCGTGCTGGTTGCAGTCATCGCTTTCGCCCTGTGCCTGCTGGCGACCGTTTATCCGGCGCTGCGAGCGGCGCGCACCGACCCGGCCGCGGCCCTTCGTTATGAATAAGCCCGCCATTGAGTTCGTTGTCCAGTGCCGGCAACTGGCCAAGACCTATCGCGAGGGCGACCTGGTCACGCCGGTGTTCGCCGACCTTGAGCTGGCGGTACGCTCCGGCGAAACCGTGGCGATCGTCGGCGCGTCCGGCGCCGGCAAGAGCACCTTGCTGCACCTCCTGGGCGGGCTCGATTCGCCCACCGCAGGCGAGGTATTGGTCGCCGGCCAGGCGATGTCGGCCTTGTCGGATTCCGCGCGCGGCGACTTGCGCAACCGCGCACTCGGCTTCGTCTACCAGTTCCACCATCTGTTGCCGGAATTCAGCGCGCTCGAAAACGTGATGATGCCGCTACTGATCCGCGGCCAATCGGCGACGAAGGCGCGCATGCCGGCGGCCGCCTTGCTGGAACGGGTCGGCTTGGGCCACCGGCTCGGGCACAAGCCCGGAGAATTGTCGGGAGGTGAGCGCCAGCGCGCTGCCGTTGCCCGCGCCCTGGTGACGCGTCCGGCCTGCGTGCTCGGCGACGAGCCAACCGGCAATCTCGACGAAAAAACCGCAGCGCTGGTGTTCGAGTTGTTGCTTGAACTCAATCGCGAAGTCGGCACCGCCTTGGTCCTGGTGACCCATGATCGACGGCTCGCGCGCCGCCTCGACCGCACCCTGGAGCTCACCGAAGGCCGCTTGCATGCATTGACGGCGGAGGACTGAGCCGTGCATGAAGCCTCAACGCCACCGTGCGGTTTGCCGGTGGCGCTGGGGCTATTGGCGGGCGTCAGCCTCGTGCAGTTGCTGCCGGTGTTGCCGCCGTTGCCGGCGAGCGTCGCGGCGCTGGTTCCTGCCATCCTCCTGTTCGCGAAAGGCCGTCGCTGGCGCATGGCGGGGAGCCTCCTGTTCGGCATCGCCTGGGCCTGCGTCGTCGGGCAATGGGTGATGCAACACCGCGTGGCGGCAGTGCCCGCGAAAATCGATGCCTGGGTCGAAGGTCGGGTATCGGGATTGCCGCAGCGCGAAGACGATTCCACGCGCTTCGACTTCCAGGTCGAGCGCGGTTCGCCGGGTGTTCCGGTCGGCCAGGCCATTCGTCTCGGTTGGTACCAGCATCCGCCTGACGTGCAGCCGGGAAGTCGCTGGCGATTGCCGGTGCGGCTCAAGCGACCCCGCGGCGTGCTCAATGCCGGCGGATTCGATTTCGAGCAGAACGCGCTGGCGCAGCGGCTCGCCGCCACTGGCTACGTACGCGACGAGTTCCGGGCGCGACGGCTCGCAACTGGTTCAGGCATCGATGCCTGGCGCGACCGCCTGTCCCGGCGCATCGGGCAAGCGCTGACGCCGGAGCGCGCGCGCTTCGTGCAGGCGCTCGCCATTGGCGACACGCGTGGCTTGTCCGACGACGATTGGGAAGTCCTGCGCGCGACCGGCTTGACCCACCAGATCGCGATTTCCGGACCGCACGTCGGCATGGTCGCCGGACTCGGCGCCTTGCTGATGTCGGGCCTGTATCGGCTCTTCCCATCGGCCGGACGGCGCTTGCCGCGGCCGCAGGCGGCGGGCCTCGGCGCACTCGCATTGGCCTTCGGCTATACCGCCCTGGCCGGATTCGCATTGCCGACGGTGCGAACCTTGCTGATGATCGCCGTGGTGGTGCTCGCGCGCTGGCAACGACGAGCGCAATCCGGTGCGCAGGCGATCGCGCTGGCCTTGGTCGCAGTGCTGCTGTTCGATCCCCTGTCGGTGTTGGCGCCAGGATTCTGGCTGAGTTTTCTCGGCGTCGGTTGGCTACTCTGGTGTTTGCCGCATGGCACGGAAGCGGGGTGGTTCCGATCCTTCATTGATGCCCAGGGCGTGGCGGTGCTGGGCTTGCTGCCATTGACCATCTGGTTCTTCGGACAAGCCTCCGTGGTCGGGCCGCTCGCCAACCTGATCGGCATTCCGGTGATCGGACTGGGCGTGGTCCCGCTGAGCCTGCTGGGACTGCTGGTGCTGCCGATCTCGCCCTGGGCCGCCAAAGGCCTGTGGATGCTCGCCGCCGGCCTGATGCAGGGCCTGTGGTGGTGCCTGGAACGCATGGCGCACTGGCCCTGGGCCGTCGCCTGGCTGCCGGAGCCAGGGCTGCTGGCGCTCTGTTTGGCCGGCGTGGCGGTGTTCTGGCTGCTGCTGCCACGATCCATTCCCGGCAAGACGCTGGCCCTGTTCCTGCTGCTGCCGTTGCTCTGGCCGCGGCTCGATTGGCCCGACGCAGGCGAAGCGAAGATCACCGTGATCGATGTCGGCCAGGGTCTTTCGGTGCTCGTGCAGACGCAGCGGCACGCGCTGCTGTTCGACGCCGGGCCGCACTCGCCGCGCGGGCTCGATTTCGGCGAGGCCGCGGTAGTACCGGCGCTGCGCGCGGCGGGACTTGGCAATCTGGACTTGCTGGTCGTCAGCCACGGCGACAACGACCACGCGGGCGGAATGGCGGCGGTCCAGCGCGCGTTTTCACCGTTGCCGACGCTCGCGTCCGAAGGCTGGCGCGCTCCGAATGCGACGCCGTGTCGGCGTGGCGCGCACTGGCGTTGGGACGGCGTGGAATTCCGCTTCCTGCATCCGCCGCCAGACTATCCCTACCTGCGCAACGACAGCTCCTGCGTCCTGCGGGTCAGCACCGGCGGCCATGCCGCGTTGATTCCGGGGGACATCGGCCATTGGGTCGAGCATCGTCTGATCCATGAACAAGCCACGTTTCTGCCCGCCGACCTGCTGTTGGTCCCGCACCACGGCAGCAGCACCTCGTCGTCGTTCGAATTCATATCGGCGGTGGCGCCGCGCTGGGCCGTGTTCGCCACCGGCGCCGGCAATCGCTTCGGCTTGCCCAAGTCGCAGGTCGTGGCCAGCTACCGGCAAGCCGGCGCAAAGGTGCTGGATACCGCGACCACCGGCGAGCTGGCATTCGCCATGAGCGCAAGCGGCACGCGCCTACTTTCAGCGCGTCGCCGCGACCGCCAGCGCTACTGGCAGGGCGATTGATCCGAGCCGGCTGCGGCCGGCTCAGGCTATGCTATCGGCACCCCGAACACCGACAGGTGATACGTGCTCGAACTCGTCAAGACCGGCGGCCTGGTCATGATTCCGATCCTGCTGCTGGCGATCCTGGCCATGGCCATCGTCATCGAGCGGTTCTGGAGCTTGCGCCGCAAGGAAGTCCTGCCGCCGGGGCTGGGCGAGGAAGTGCGGGAATGGGCCCGCGGACGCCAATTGGAACCCGCCCACATCGAGGTGCTGCGGCGCAATTCCCCCTTGGGCGAGCTGCTGGCCTCGGCGATCGACATGCGCTTCCGGCCACGCGAGCTGATCAAGGAACGGGTCGAAGACGTCGGCCGCCACGTCTGCCACCGGCTCGAGCGCTTCATGAACACGCTTGGCACCATCGCCAGCGTTTCGCCCCTGCTCGGGCTGCTGGGCACGGTGTTCGGCATGATCCAGATGTTCCTGAAGATCCTCGTCACCGGCATCGGCGACGTCAACCAGCTGGCCGGCGGCATCGGCCAGGCCCTGGTCAGCACCGCCGGCGGCCTGTGCGTGGCGATCCCGGCCCTGATGTTCCATCGTTATTTCCGTGGCGTCATCGGCGGATACGTGATCGACATGGAGGTCCAGGCCATGGCCCTGGTCGACGCGCTCGACGAAGCCGGCGCCACTCCGGTGCGTACTCCGGGTCCCAAGGCCCGCCGGGGCGAGCCGTGAAGCTCGGCAGCCAGGGCAGCGCCGGCAGCGACGAACCGGAGATCAACCTGATCTCGCTGATCGACGTCCTGTTCTGCCTGATCCTGTTCCTGGTCATGACCACGACGTTCACCCAGCGCTCGGTGATGAAACTGCAGCTGCCGCAGGCGCAATCCGAGGCCAAAGCGGATCCTGGCAACACCCTGGTCATCGCCATCAACGCCGATGGCAAGTATTTCGTCGGCAACAATGAAGTGCTGAAGACCGACCTGGCGTCGGTCAAGGACGCCATCGTGAGGGTCGCCGGCGATGATCGAAAACAGCCGGTGGTGTTGCGCGCCGACGGCCGGACCCCGCATCAGGCCGTAATCACGGCCATGGACGCGCTCGGTCAACTTGGATTCACGCGCTTGGCGATCGCGACCGCTCCCGAGAAACGACAGTGACCGAAGCGACGCCGAAACCCTGGCAGACGTACCGTCGCCTGCTCGGGTACGCGCATCCGTACAAGGGATTCCTGGCGGCCGCCGGGCTGGGCATGATCATCGAGGCGGCCGCGGCCGGCGCGTTCACGTCATTGATGCATCCCATGGTCGACCAGACCTTCGTCGCCCGAGACCCGACCGTGCGCTGGAGCCTGCCGCTGG
>JANYBA010000360.1 GCA_025360985.1 Gammaproteobacteria bacterium
TGAAATTCCACTTGGTGCCGGCCGCTTCCAGCACTTCCAGCGTGTCGATGCCCATGCGGTTGAAGATCAGGGCGAGTTCGTTGACCAGGGCAATATTCAAGTCGCGCTGGGTGTTTTCGATCACCTTGGCGGCTTCGGCCACGCGGATGCTGCTGGCCTTGTGGGTGCCCGCCGTGACGATGCTGGCGTACAGGCCGTCGACGAAATCGGCGATCGCCGGCGTCGATCCCGAGGTGACCTTCTTGATGCTCGGCAGGCGGTGCTGCTTGTCGCCCGGGTTGATGCGTTCGGGGCTGTAGCCACAGAAAAAGTCGCGATTGAACACCAATCCGGAAGCGCGCTCCAGGATCGGCACGCAGATCTCTTCGGTGCAGCCCGGATAGACGGTGGATTCGTAGACCACGGTGTCGCCGGCCTTGAGCACGCCGCCGATGATCTCGCTGGCCAATTGCAGCGGACCGAGGTCCGGGCGATTGGCCGCGTCGATCGGCGTCGGCACGGTGACGATATGGACATTGCAGTCGCGGAGATCGGCGCGCTCGGTGCTGTAGCGCAATTGCGGCGACGACGCCAGTTCGGCCGGATCGACTTCCAGCGTGCCGTCGCGGCCGGCCTGCAGTTCGGCGATCCGCGCCAGACGGATGTCGAAGCCGAGCGTCGGGTATTTGCGCCCGAACTCCACAGCCAGCGGCAGGCCGACGTAGCCGAGGCCGACCACCGAGATCCTGGCGTTGGCGAGCGCTTGATTCACGCGTCCGGGGCCAGCGCGCGCGCGGCGACCAGTTCGGCCAGGCGGTCGGACGGAAGCGCCATCGTGTCGAGCACCATCTCCGCCGCTTCCGGTGCCTCGTAGGGCGAATCGATGCCGGTGAAATTGGGGATCCGGCCGGCGCGCGCCTTGGCGTACAGGCCCTTGACGTCACGCTGCTCGCAAACTTCAAGCGGCGTATCGACGAACACTTCGATGAACTCGCCGGGCGCGAACAGGTCGCGGGCCATGCGCCGTTCGCTGCGGAACGGCGAGATGAACGAGACCAGCACGATCAGGCCGGCATCGACCATGAGTTTCGCGACTTCGGCGACGCGGCGGATGTTCTCGACGCGGTCCTCGTCGCTGAAGCCGAGGTCGTTGTTCAGGCCGTGGCGGACGTTGTCGCCATCCAAAAGGTAGGTGTGATGGCCGGAGGCCAGCAGTCGCTTTTCGACAAGATTCGCGACGGTCGACTTGCCGGAACCCGACAGGCCGGTGAACCACAGACAGCGCGGTGCCTGGCCCTTGATCCGGGCGCGGGCCTGGCGATCGACGTCGAGCGCCTGCCAATGCACGTTGGCGGCGCGGCGCAGCGAAAAATCGAGCATGCCGGCAGCGACCGTGGCATTGCTCTGCCGGTCGATCAGGATGAAGCCGCCGAGGCTGCGGTTCACCGCGTAGGGCTCGAACGGCACCGCTTGGTCGAAGTGCAGATTGCAGTGGCCGATCTCGTTGAGGTCCAGGCGCTTGGCGGCGAGGTGTTCCTGGGTATTGATGTCGACCTTGTGCTTGATCTCGGTGACGGTGGCGTTGACTGTGCGCGTGCCGATCTTCAACCAGTACGGGCGGCCCGGCAGCAGGGCCTGGTCGCTCAACCAGATCATGTGCGCGGCAAACTGGTCGGCGACTTCCGGCGGGTTGGAAGCCATCGCCAGGACGTCACCGCGGCTGACGTCGATCTCGTCGGCCAGGGCCAGCAATACCGACTGGCCGTCGAAGGCGCGCTCGATCGCGCGGTCGCCGCACCACAGGCCGGTGACTTTCGAGCGCCGGCCGGAACTGGCGCTGATCACTTCGTTGCCAATCGAAATGCTGCCGGTAGCGACTTGCCCGGCGAAGCCGCGGAAGTCTTGGTCGGGCCGGCAAACCCACTGCACCGGCATGCGGAACGCGGTGGCGGCGTCGGGGTCGATGTCGGCGTCGAGCTCGACGCCGTCCAGGTGTTCGAGCAAGGCCGGGCCGCGATGCCAGTTGGTGTTTTCGGAGCGCGTGATGACGTTGTCGCCGGCCAGCCCGGACATCGGGATGCAGGTGACGTGTGGAATGCCGAGTTGCTTCGCCAAGGCGCGGTAGGCCTCGGCGATCGGCTCGAACACATCCTGCGAATGGCCGACCAGGTCCATCTTGTTGACCGCCAGCACCACGTGGCGAATGCCGAGCAGGGCCGCGATATAGGTGTGCCGGCGGGTCTGGGTCAGCAGCCCCTTGCGGGCGTCGACCAGCACCACGGCGAGGTCGGCGGTGGAGGCTCCCGTGGCCATGTTGCGGGTGTACTGCTCGTGGCCAGGGCAGTCGGCGACGATGTAGCTGCGGCGATCGGTGCTGAAGTAGCGGTAGGCGACGTCGATGGTGATGCCCTGCTCGCGTTCGGCCTCGAGGCCGTCGAGCAGCAAGGCGTAGTCGATCGCCTCGCCCTGGGTGCCGTGGCGCTTGCTGTCGCGCTCGAGCGCGGACAGCTGGTCGTCGAACAGGTTCTTGCTCTCGAACAGCAGGCGGCCGATCAGGGTGCTCTTGCCATCGTCGACGCTGCCGCAGGTGAAGAAACGCAGGCGCGGCTTGGCCTCGTGCTGGCGCAGGTAGGAAGAGATTTCGAGAGTTGAATTAACCAGGGCGTTCATCAGAAATAGCCCTCCTGCTTCTTTTTCTCCATTGATGCGGTCGGGTCGTGGTCGATCATCCGGCCCTGGCGCTCGGAAGTGCGGGCGACCAGCATCTCGGCGAGGATCGCCTCGAGGGTGTCGGCGTCGGATTCGAAACCGCCGGTGAGCGGGTAGCAGCCGAGCGTGCGGAAGCGCACCCGGCGCATCTGCGGCGTTTCGCCGGCGTTGAGCGGCATGCGCTCGTCGTCGACCATGAGCAGCGAGCCGTCCCGTTCCACGACCGGCCGCTCCTTGGCGAAATACAAGGGCACCACCGGAATCTGCTCG
>JANYBA010000365.1 GCA_025360985.1 Gammaproteobacteria bacterium
CTGGTCGGCGACAACGGCAGCGGCATGCACGTGCACCAGTCGCTGGCCAAGGGCGGCGTCAACCTGTTTTCCGGCGACGGCTACGGCGGCCTGAGCCAGCTGGCGCTGTGGTACATCGGCGGCATCTTCAAGCACGCGCGCGCCATCAACGCCTTCGCCAATTCCACCACCAACAGCTACAAGCGCCTGGTGCCGGGTTTCGAAGCGCCGGTGATGCTGGCTTACTCGGCGCGCAACCGCTCGGCGAGCTGCCGCATTCCCTACGTCGCCAATGCCAAGGCCCGGCGCATCGAGATCCGCTTCCCGGATCCGATGAACACCGGCTACCTGACCTTCGCCGCGTTGATGATGGCCGGCCTCGACGGCATCCGTAACCAGATCGACCCGGGCGCGCCCAGCGACAAGGACCTGTACGACCTGCCGCCGGAAGAAGAGAAGAACATCCCGACCGTCTGCCACTCGCTCGACCAGGCGCTGGATTCGCTCGACAAGGACCGCGACTTCCTCAAGGCCGGCGGCGTGTTCTCCGACGACTTCATCGACGCCTACATCGAGTTGAAGATGGGCGAGGTGACCAAGTTCCGCGCCGCGACCCACCCGCTCGAATACGCGCTGTACTACGGCATCTAAGCGGATGGAAATGGAAATCCGGGCGGACGACCTGCGCCGCCCGGAGGTCCTTCGGCTCTTGCACGCACATCTGCATGCAGTCGCGCAGCTGTCGCCACCCGAGAGCGTGCACGCGCTCGGTCTGGACGGACTGCGCCGGCCGGAAGTTTCCGTCTGGACCGCGTGGCAGGGCGACGCGCTGCTGCGCATCGGCGCGTTGAAGGAGCTTTCGCCGCATCACGGCGAAATCAAATCCATGCGCACCGATCCGCGCCACTTGCGCAAGGGCGTCGCTGCGGCGCTTCTGAAACATATCGTCGAACAAGCAAGGCGGCGCGGCTATCGGCGCTTGAGCTTGGAGACCGGTTCGATGGCGGCGTTCGCGCCGGCGCATCGTCTCTATGCCTGTTTCGGATTCGAATCCTGCGCGCCGTTCGCCGATTACGTCGACGATCCCCACAGCGCGTACATGACCCGGGCCGTCTAGTCCCATCGCAAAAAAACGGCCCGGTTTCCCGGGCCGTTTTTATTTTCGCGATCGCGAAGGCTCAGCCAGCCTTCTTGTCCACGCACTTGCCGTTGGTCAGGGTCTGGTCGGCCTTGCACTTGGCGGCGTGGTGCTTCTTGGCGGCGGGCTTGGCGGCCGGCTTGGCCGGAGTCGCGGCGGCCGCCGGAGTGGCGGCGGTCGCCGGGGTCGCGGCCGGGGCGGCGTTGTCGGCGGCGAAGGCCACGGTGCTGGCTAGGCACAGGGCGAGGGCGGCGAGGGGCATGCGGATATTCATGGTGGATTCCTTTGCTGGTGGTGGGGAGTGGAGCCGGTGTGGCTACACCGGTGGTCGCACTCTGCCCGCTGCAACTTTGCCCCGGCCTTGCCGCCGGATTACCGATCGTCCACCTCAGTGCAGGGCCGGAAAACGCACCTCGGCCCGCAGCCCGGGGTAGGCCGACGCCAGGCGAACCTCGGCGCCGTGGCGGATGGCGATGGCGCGCACGATGCTCAGCCCCAAGCCGGTGCCGGGCGTACCGCGATGGCTTTCCAGGCGCACCAGGCGATCAAAGACCCGTTCGTGCTGGTCGGCGGCGATGCCGGGGCCATCGTCGCGGACCGACAGGACGGCCGCGCCGTTTTCCTCGCGCACGCCCAGCGTGATCCGACCGCCGACGTCGGTGTATTTGATGGCGTTGTCGAGCAGGTTCGATATCAGCTGGAACAGCTGGTCGCGATCGCCGGCGATCCGCACCGGGGCGATCCACGCGACGATGACGCGGTCGGCGGCTTCGGCCACGGCCTGCCACAGTTCCAGGGCATCGTTGGCGACATCGGCGAGATCGACGTCGACCATGGGCGTGGAATTCTCGCCCTCGATGCGGGCCAGCCGCAGCAAGCCGTTGAAGGTGGCGATCAGCTGGTCGGCTTCACCAAGGGCGCCATCGATTTCGCGCCCGACCGGTTCGTCCGGCGCCGCCAGGCGGGCCTGCTCGAGCCGGGTCTTGAGCCGCATCAGCGGCGTGCGCAGGTCGTGGGCGATCGCGTCGGTCGAGGCCTGGATGCCACCGACGAGGTCGCGGATGCGGTCGAGCATCCGGTTCAGCGTGCGCGCCATTCGCGCGAAGCCGTCGTTGCCGGAGCGCTCGGGCGCGCGTTCGTCCAGGTGCCCGGCCGACACGCGGTCGACCGTGTCGAGCGGCGCCTTCAGCGCGCGATCGACCGCGCGTCGCAGCAGCCAGCCCAGACCCAGGGTGAGCACGGCCAACAGGCTGAGGATGACCAGGCCCAGGCGCAGGAATAACTCGCGCAAGTGTTGCTGTTCGCCGGTGCTGTGGCCGGTGACCAGCCAGCCGCCACCGGGCAGCACTTCGACGTAGGCCAGCACGTAGTCGCCCTCGTCGTTCCAGGGAAAACGCGCCCAGCCCTGGCGATGCAGCAGCGACGCGGGCAAGTCGCTCAGATGTCCGGAACGGACATGGCCGTTCGGATCCACGAGCAGGTAAACCGCCTCGCGGTGGGTGTCTTCCTGCACGCGATCGTCGATGGCTTTGGCCAGGCCCGCGCGCCCGGACGCGCGCAGTTCTTCCAGCAGGCCCTGGTGGTCGGTCAACACGGTCTGCCGGGTATCGCGCTCGACCAGCTGGTCGAAGGCCGCCAGGCTCAGCCCGCCGATCACCGCAAAGGCAAGCAGCAGGGCCACGCCATAAGCGAGCACCAAGCGGTTCAGGCTGGAAGCAAGCGCACTGCGCAACATCCGAGCCGGCATCGTCAGGCTCGCAGCCCGAGCAGGTAGCCGGCGCCGCGCACGGTATGCAACAAGGGCTCGCGATCGCGATCGATCTTCTGGCGCAGGCGCGAGACATGCACGTCGATGACATTGGTTTGCGGATCGAAGTGATAGTCCCAGACCGCTTCGAGCAGCATGGTCCGGGTCACCACCTGCTCGGCGTTGCGCATCAGGTATTCGAGCAGGCGAAATTCCCGCGGCTGCAATTCGATCGCCTGGTCGCCGCGCCGGACGCCGCGCTTGAGCAGGTCCATTTCCAGGTCGGCGACGCGCAGGCGCGTGACCGGGCCGGCCTGCTGGCTCTGCCGCCGCATCAGGCCCTCGAGGCGGGCGATGAGCTCGACGAATGAAAAGGGTTTGCCGAGGTAATCGTCGGCGCCGTTACGCAGGCCCTCGACGCGCTGTTCGACATCGCCCAGCGACGACAGCACCAGCGCCGGCGTGGCATGGCCGGTGGCCCGCAGCTGCTTGAGCAGTTGCAGGCCGTCGAGGCCGGGCAGCATGCGGTCGAGGATCAGGGCGTCGAAGTTTTCGTGTGTGGCCAGGTGCAGGCCATCGACGCCGTTGGCCGCGTGCTCGACCACATGGCCGGCCTCGCGCAGGCCCTTGGCCACGAAATTGGCGATCAGGGGGTCGTCTTCGACGAGCAGGACATGCATGGTTCGGCTCCGGCAAGGGTCCAGACTGGACTGGCGCGGCTGTCGCCGAGTTCTCCAGTCCATGACAGACCGTTCATGTGGGCGTCGGGTTCACGATGCACTAGAATGGTGCAATGGCGGACGCAATTCCTCCCGATCTGGACTCCCTGGCCACCCCGGTTGCCTGGCTGGGGGCCAATACTTGCCTCACCCGGAGCAACGCCGCCTTCGCCCGCTGGCTGGGCGTGGGCCAACGCCGGCTGCCGGGCTTCCGCCTGGACGAACTCGATGTCGAAACCGGCCGGCTCAGCGCTCTGCTGACGCGACTGGCGCCGGGCGGCGAACCGCTGCGCGTGCACCGGGCGCGGCTGTCGTTCCCGGGCGGCATCGAACATTTCGCCGACCTCTGGCTCGTCCGCGAAGAGCAGGGCGAGATCCGCCTCGAAGCGCACCCGCGCGAGGAATTTCCCGGCGAAGACCCGGCGGCGACCCTGCCGGCGGCGTTGTCGGCTGCGCTCAAGGGACTGGCCCACGAGATCCGCAACCCGCTCGCCGGCCTCAAGGGCGCCGCGCAGCTGCTCGGGCGGCGCGTGGAGGGCGACGACGCCCAGGAGCTGGTCGGGCTGATCGCCTCCGAAGTCGATCGCCTCGCCGGCCTGGTCGACCAGCTCCTGCATCCGTCGCCGCCGCGCGCGTTCGTGCCGACCAATATCCACAGCGTGCTCGAACGTGTGCGCCAGCTCGCCGACGCCGAGGCGGCGTGGTCGGTCAAGCTGGTGCGCGACTACGATCCGAGCCTGCCCGACATCGAGGGCGACGGCGACCGCCTGACCCAGGCCTTGTGGAACCTGGTGCGCAACGCGCTTGAATCCGGTGCC
>JANYBA010000370.1 GCA_025360985.1 Gammaproteobacteria bacterium
TGAGCACGGTCTTGATTCCGCCCCGCAGCGCCGCCAGCAGTTTCTCCTTGAGGCCACCGATCGGCAGCACCCGGCCACGCAGGGTGATCTCGCCGGTCATCGCGACGTCGGAGCGCACCGGGATGCCGGTGAGCGCCGACACCAGCGCGACCACCATGGCGATGCCGGCGCTCGGACCGTCCTTTGGCGTCGCACCTTCCGGCACGTGCACGTGGGTATCGAATTTCTGGTGGAACTCCGGGTCCACCCCGAGCGCCTGGCTGCGCGCGCGCACCACCGTGTAGGCGGCCTTGACCGATTCCTGCATCACCTCGCCGAGCTGTCCGGTGAGGATCAATTGGCCCTTGCCCGGCATCAAAGTGGCTTCGATCTGCAGCAGGTCGCCACCGACTTCGGTCCAGGCCAGGCCGGTGACGAGGCCAACCTCGTTGGCAGCTTCGGCGCGACCAAAATCGTAGCGGCGCACGCCCAGGTACTTGTCGAGGTTCCTGGCGGTGATCACCACGGCCGCCCTGGCCTTGCCGCCCTTGCCCGCCGCCTTCGGCCCGGCCAGCGCGATTTCCTTCACCACCTTGCGGGAAATCTTGGCGATCTCGCGCTCGAGGTTGCGGACGCCCGACTCGCGCGTGTAGTAGCGAACGATGTCGCGCAAGGCCGATTCCTGGATCCGCAACTCGCTGTCCTTCAAACCATTGGCCTTCATCTGCTTGGCCAACAGGTAGCGGGTGGCGATGTTGAGCTTCTCGTCCTCCGTGTACCCGGGGATGCGGATGACTTCCATCCGGTCCAGCAACGGACCGGGGATGTTCAGCGAATTGGCCGTGGCCACGAACATGATTTCCGACAAGTCGAGGTCGACTTCGAGGTAGTGGTCGTTGAAGCTGTGGTTCTGCTCGGGATCGAGCACTTCGAGCAGGGCCGACGACGGATCGCCGCGGAAGTCCATGCTCATCTTGTCGATCTCGTCGAGCATGAACAGGGCGTTCTTGCTGCCGATCTTGCTCAGGTTCTGCACGATCCGGCCCGGCATCGAGCCAATGTAGGTGCGACGATGGCCGCGGATCTCCGCTTCGTCGCGCACGCCGCCCAGCGACATCCGGATGAACTTGCGGTTGGTGGCCTTGGCCAGCGATTGCCCGAGCGAGGTCTTGCCGACGCCCGGCGGACCGACCAGGCACAGGATCGCGCCCTTCATCTGCTTGACCCGCGATTGCACCGCGAGGTACTCGAGGATGCGTTCCTTGACCTTGTCCAGCCCGTAGTGGTCGGCGTCGAGCACCTGCTGCGCCGCCTTGAGGTCCTTGCGGATCTTGGTGCGCTTCTTCCAGGGCACGCCGATCAGCCAGTCGAGGTAATTGCGCACGACGGTCGCCTCGGCCGACATCGGCGACATCTGCTTGAGCTTGGCCAGCTCGGCCCGCGCCTTGGTCTCGACGGCCTTGGGCATGCCGGCGAGGGCGATCTTCTTGGCCAGCTCCTCGAGCTCGTTGGGCGCCTCGTCGATGTCGCCGAGTTCCTTCTGGATCGCCTTCATCTGCTCGTTCAGGTAGTACTCGCGCTGGCTCTTCTCCATCTGCGATTTGACCCGCCCGCGGATGCGCTTCTCGATCTGCTGGACGTCGAGTTCGCCGTCGACCAGGCCGATAAGCGTTTCCATGCGCGCGCCGATGTCGAGGGTTTCCAGCAATTTCTGCTTGTCGGCCAGGCGCGAGCCGAGGTGGGCGGCGATGGTGTCGGCAACGCGGCCGGGCTCGTCGATGCCGGAAACCGTGGTCAGCAATTCCGGCGGCAGTTTGCGGTTGCTCTTCACGTACTGCTCGAACAGGCCCATCAGCGAAGCCAGGGTCACGCCCAGTTCGCGCTCGTCGCGGCCGGGAATCGAATCCAGCACGTCGCCCGAGCCGGTCAGTGCGCCATCGCGGTCGCCATAGGACTCGACCGCCACGCGCGCCAGGCCTTCGACCAGTACCTTGATCGTGCCGTCCGGCAACTTGAGCAACTGCAATACGGTGGCAAGCGTTCCGACCGGATACAAGTCTTCGGCGCCGGGATCATCGACGTCGGGGCTGCGCTGGGCCACCAGCAGGATGCGCTTGTCGGCGGCCATGGCCTGGTCCAGGGCCTTGATCGACCGATCGCGGCCGACGAACAGCGGCAGCACCTTGTGCGGGTACACGACCACGTCGCGCAGTGGCAGCACGGGCAAATCGGCCAGGCGCTCGGGACGGGTTTCCATGAAGTCTCCTCGGAATTCGGTGCGCGGCGTGCGCTACTGCCATGGCCGGAACATGGGGGCCGCTGCCCCCGTTGCAAGCACAATACGACGCCACCCCGGAAAACAAAACGGGCCGGATGGCCGGCCCGTCGTGCTTTCAGGATTTACGCCCGTTCAGCCCGGCGGACTCAGTCGCCGGATGCCGCCCGCGAAGCCGGCTGGGCGTTGCTGTAGATCAGGTAGGGCTCGGTCTGGTGGTTGATCACCGACTCGTCGACCACGACCTTGCTGACGTTTTCCAGCGAGGGCAGTTCGTACATGGTGTCGAGCAGGACCGACTCGATGATCGTGCGCAGGCCGCGGGCGCCGGTCTTGCGCTTCATCGCCTTGCGGGCGATCGCCAGCAGCGCCTCGGGCCGGATCTCCAGCTCGACGCCTTCCATGTCGAACAACTTCTTGAATTGCTTGGTGATGGCGTTCTTGGGTTCGGTGAGGATCTTCACCAGCGACTGCTCGTCGAGTTCCTCGAGGGTGGCGACGACCGGCAAGCGGCCGACGAACTCCGGGATCAGGCCGAACTTGATCAGGTCCTCCGGCTCAACGTCGAACAGCAACTTGCTGACGTCGGCCTTGCGTTCGGAGCTCCTGACCTTGGCGCCGAAGCCGATGCCGCCGGATTCGGTGCTGCGCTGCTGGACGATCTTGTCCAGGCCGGCGAACGCGCCGCCGCAGATGAACAGCATGTTGCGGGTGTCGACCTGCAGGAATTCCTGCTGCGGATGCTTGCGGCCGCCCTGCGGCGGCACGCTGGCGACGGTGCCCTCGATCAGCTTGAGCAGCGCCTGCTGCACGCCTTCGCCGGAGACGTCGCGGGTGATCGACGGGTTCTCCGACTTGCGCGAGATCTTGTCGATTTCGTCGATGTAGACGATGCCCGACTGCGCCTTTTCGACGTCGTAGTCGCACTTCTGCAGCAGCTTCTGGATGATGTTCTCGACGTCTTCGCCGACGTAGCCGGCTTCGGTCAAGGTGGTCGCGTCGGCGATCGTGAACGGGACGTTGAGCAGGCGTGCAAGCGTTTCGGCCAGCAGCGTCTTGCCGGAGCCGGTCGGACCGATCAGCAAGATGTTGGACTTGGACAGCTCGACGTCGTCGTTCTTGAGCCGCGATTCGATCCGCTTGTAGTGGTTGTAGACCGCCACCGACAGCGTCTTCTTGGCGCGCGGCTGGCCGATCACGTACTGGTCGAGGACGTCGAGGATCTCGCGCGGCTTCGGCAGGTGGCTGCGCGCGGCGTGCGCCTTCTCCTCGAGTTCCTCGCGGATGATGTCGTTGCAGAGCTCGACGCATTCATCGCAGATGAACACGCTCGGGCCGGCGATCAGCTTGCGGACCTCGTGCTGGCTCTTCCCGCAGAAAGAGCAGTACAGGATCTTGCTGCTGTCGCCGGAACGGCTCAGTCGGTCGTCGGTCATCGCGTCTTTACCCTGCCCTTACAGGCACTGGACGGAGTCGGAGGGAGGATAGCACAGGCCCCCGTTCAGCCGGCCTGGATGCTGTCTTCGAGCCGGCGGTCGAGCACGGCGTCGACGACGCCGTAGGTCTTGGCCTCTTCGGCGGCCATGAAGTAGTCGCGCTCGACGTCACGTTCGATCTTCTCCAGCGGCTGGCCAGTGTTGGCGGCGAGCTCGGCGTTCAGGCGCTCGCGCAGGAACAGGATTTCCTTGGCCTGGATGGCGATGTCGCTGGCCTGGCCCTGGGTACCGCCGGAAGGCTGGTGGATCATGACCCGCGAGTTCGGCAGGATGTAGCGCTTGCCCTTGGCGCCGGCGGCGAGCAGGAACGAACCCATGCTGCAGGCCTGGCCGACGCAGATGGTGCTCACGTCCGGACGGATGAAGCGCATGGTGTCGTAGATCGCCAGGCCGGCGGTGACGATGCCACCCGGCGAGTTGATGTAGAGGCTGATGTCCTTCTCGGGATTCTCGGCCTCGAGGAAGAGCATCTGCGCGACCACGACATTGGCGACGTAGTCGTCGATCGGGCCGACCAGGAAGATCACCCGTTCCTTGAGCAGGCGCGAGTAGATGTCGAAGGCACGCTCGCCGCGCGGGGTCTGTTCGACCACCATGGGTACCAAATTCAAGCCCTGGGACGGTTGCATGCGTGACTCCTTCGCTGTTGCCGCTTACGCGGGTGGACGCATCGCCTCGCTGAAGCTGAGCGGGTGCTCGCTGGCGTTCGCGCGTTCCGCGATCCAGTCGATCACCTGTTCTTCCATCACGCGGTTCTGCAGGTTACGCATGAGATTGGGGTCGGTCCGGTAGAGTTCAATGACCTGGGACGGATCCTCGTAGGTCGAGGCGATCAGCTGCATCGTGTCCTTGAGCCGAGCCTGGTCAAGCCGCAGGCTGTTCTGGCGGGCGATTTCGCCGACCAGCAGGCTGGCGGCGACCCGGTTGCGCGCCGGTGCCATGAAGTTCTCGGGCAGCATCTTGATGTCCTGGCCCTGCTCCTTGGCCTGTTCGGCGGCGGCATTGGCCAGGTTGCGGGCCTCGGCCTCGACCAGCCGGGGCGGCATCTCGAACTGCGAATGCGCCGTGACCAGCTTGTGCATGACTTCCGAGCGCAGCCGGTTCATCAGGGTGCCCTTGAGCTCGCGCTCAAGGTTGGCGCGCACTTCCTTGCGGAACACTTCCAGCTTGCCGCTGCGGATGCCGAAGCTCTTGATGAAGGCCTCGTCGATCTCGGGCAGGTTGGGGGCGGAGACGGACAGCACCTTGACCGAAATCTTGGCCGGCTGCCCGGCCAGCGCCGGCATCCGCCACGGATCGGGGAAGGTGATGTCGAGCTCGCGCTCGTCGCCGGTCTGGAGCCCGACCAGCTGGTTTTCGAGTTCCGGCAACAGCGAGCCGGAACCGAGCACGGTCACGCCCTGCTCGCTGCCTTCCGGCGGAAAGCGCCCGGCTTCGGCGGTGGCGAAGGTCTCGACCCGGATCATGTCGCCGGTGTCGGCGCCACGTTCGACCGCATCCCAGGTCCGGCGCTGCTCGCGCAGGGTACCGAGCATGGTGTCGATATCCGAATCCTCGACCGCCGAAACGACGCGCTCGAACTGCAGCTTGGTTACGTCGATGTCGCCGAAATCGGGGACTACTTCGAAGGTGGCGGTGTAACGGATCTCACCGGCCGGCGCGTCGGGGGCCGGCTGGAAGGCGGGGCTGCCGGCCGGCTTGAGGTTTTCCTGGCGGATGGCCTCGTCGAAGGTCTCGCGGACCAGTTCGCCGAAGGCCTCGGCGCGAACCTGCTCGCCGTAGCGCTGCTGGACGACCTTGGCCGGAACCTTGCCGGGGCGGAAGCCCTTGAGCTTGATGGTGCGGCTGATTTCCTGGAGGCGGCTTCCGACCACGCCTTCGAGGCGTTCGGCCGGGAGCACGACCGTCATGCGGCGTTCCAGGGCAGCGGTGTTTTCGAGGGAAACTTGCATCTGTTACTCCTGACCGGCGCCTGGTCTTGGCGCCAACAAAAAAACCCATGGAGCCGATTCGTCCGGTGCACCTGTTGCGCTGGTGCGAAAGGAGAGACTCGAACTCTCACGGGTTTCCCCACAGGAACCTAAATCCTGGGCGTCTACCAATTCCGCCACTTTCGCATCTTGGGGCGGGCGTCCGGACACAGGAAGGGTTGGTGGGCCGTGAAGGATTCGAACCTTCGACCTATTGATTAAGAGTCAACTGCTCTACCAACTGAGCTAACGGCCCAAACTCGTCCCTGCCCATACGGCAGCCGAAGCGTCATTATGCCGTAAACGGGGACTGGGGTGGAAGACGGGATTCGAACCCGCGACCCTCGGAATCACAATCCGATGCTCTAACCGACTGAGCTACATCCACCATTGAATCTGCCCGTAACCGCATATTCTGGCGCGCCCGGAGGGACTCGAACCCCCAACCAACGGAGTAGAAGTCCGTTGCTCTATCCAGTTGAGCTACGGGCGCTCCGCTGGAATTGTGCACCCAACCTGCCTGCCGCGCCAGAGACTGGCCTGGTCGGGGAGCCAGGATTCGAACCTGCGACTTCTGCGTCCCAAACGCAGCGCTCTACCAGACTCAGCTACACCCCGGAGGTCAAGCGTCGGCACTGCAGCAAAAAAGTGGCGCGCCCGGAGAGATTCGAACTCCCGACCACCAAGTTCGTAGCCTGGTGCTCTATCCAGCTGAGCTACGGGCGCGCAGACTGCAAATTATGGGGAATATGGCCTGAGGCGTCAACCAGTATCGATGAAAACTACATGAGGCAAACCCCCGATCCTGTGCGCTTACGCATCATTCTTGATGCCGAGGGCGGCGCTTGCCTGTGGGCCGGCAACGAGCGCACCAAGGCGCAGTATGGGTATGCCGTAATGGCGAATTCCCTCCCGAACTGTGCCAATCCGGTATGGGCATTCAATCGCCTTAGCGCCCGCCTGTTGGGCGTGCCGGAGATGACGATCAAAGCGATCGGGCTGGCGGCCACGCCAGCGACGATCCAGGACGCACTTTCGATTTATTCATAACGCCCATAGGGCAAAATGCACCCTTGCGGTGTCGGTCATGCGCACCATCAATAACCAGAAAGGCCACCCAATCGGGTG
>JANYBA010000335.1 GCA_025360985.1 Gammaproteobacteria bacterium
CCGACCGCGGTCGAACTCGATGCCGTGCTCCCCGACCGTCCAGCCTGGCTGGAGCGCGCGGAGCAAGGCGTAATCCAGTCGAGGTGCGCGCCTAGCCCGTTCTGCTCAATTCGGACGGGCGAATGAAAAATCGCCGCGCCAGCGTGTCGACCGACAGCTTTCCCGGACCCCAGGCAATGATCGCCAGCAACATCATCGCCCAGATCTTGTGGTCGGCGAATTCCTCGGTGCCGAACAGGTCGTGCCAGAAGCCGTTGGGCCACAGGTCTGGGTAGGAGATCACCGCGACGGCGTTGTACGCGAACAGGACGACGGCCACGGGGCGGGTGGCGATGCCCAGTCCGAGCAGCCAAGGCACCATCAGTTCGGTCCAGGTGCCCAGGAATGCCGCGACGCGTGCCGACAGGATCGGCACGTGGTACTCGTTGGTGAACAGCGACAACGTTCCAGCGGGATCGTCGTGCTTGACCACGCCGGCGTGCCAGAAAGCGATCGCGACCCAGACTCGCATCAGGAGCAGGGTCGGCGTGCCCAAGTGCGCCGAGGCCTTGCTGGCCTTGGCATAGGCGTCGCTCATGGTTCGAATCATCGGTTGCATCACGGGGATTCCTGGGAGGTAGGGACGGACGGGGTGATCGGGAGCTCCGCGCCGATGCGGGAGAAATCCGCGGCGTCGACGGCGGCCATTGCGACCTCGCCATCGCGGTGCCAGAGCACGACGTTCTCTCCTTCGACCGGCAGGCTCAGGCGTTCCCCGCCATTCGCCATGGCGTAATGCCACAGCGTCAGCACCGCATGCCGGCTGGCGAACCTGCGGACGCTGGACCGCGGGTCGGACTGCGGCGTCAGCGCGACTGCCTGCCGCAACCATTCAAGGCGTGCGACATCGCCGAGATACGGCAGCGCGCCGGCGCCAGGCAGCGTTTCTAGGAAGGACGGAAAATCCGCGCCGAAGTCCTGCAGGTTGCCTGACGCGGATGGGTGCGCGCGCCGAAAGCGCATCGCCGCACTTTCGAAGAAGTCCTCGCCGACCAAGGCCAATGTGGCGGGGAAACTGTCGCGCAAGGCTCCGGTATGGTTGAGCAGGCTGTTGTTTCGGTAGATCCGCAAGCGCGCGTCGGCCTCGAGGCCGGCGCCCTCGACCAGTTCCGCTGCCGCGGCGTCGTCGCCGTCGTACAGCGCGGCCAGGAAACGAGCTTGCAGGTCACGCAGCGAGCAGGCGGCGCTCATCGAGCATCTCCTCGGCCCGCGCCGCTTCTGCGAGCAGGATCGGCAGTGGTGGGATGTCGGCGTCCCATTCGATCAAGGTCGGGATGGGCCCGAACCGATCCAGCGCCTGCGCATATAGCGCCCAGACTTCGGCGTCCACCGGCCTGCTGTGGGTGTCGACCAGCAAGGGGACGGGCAAGTCGGTCTTGCGGGTGAAGCCGGCCAGGTGGATCTCGCGAACCGAGCCCACCGACAACGCGCGCAGGTACTCGCCGGGATCGAAGCCATGGTTGACGCTGTTGACGTAGACATTGTTGATGTCCAGCAGCAAGCCGCAGCCGCTTCGGCGCACGACTTCGGCGACGAAGTCCCATTCACTGTAGTCGGCGTCAGCGAATCGGAGGTAGCTGGAGACGTTTTCGACCAGCAGTTCGCGTCCGAGCCGATCCTGCGCTTGGCCGATATGCGTCACCGTCGTTGCCAGTGCTTCCCTGGTGAAGGGCAAAGGCAGCAAGTCGTTGCTGTGCCGGCCGCCCACCGCCGCCCAGCTCAAGTGTTCGGAAACAAGCGCAGGCTGGTAGCGGTCGACGACATTCGCCAGTCGTTCGAGGTGGCGCTGGTCCAGTCCATCCGCCGAGCCGAGCGACAACCCGACGCCGTGCAGGCTGAGCGGATAATCCGCGCAAATCCTTTCCATGCGGGCCGGCAAGCTGCCACCAAGAACGAACAGGTTCTCGCTATGTGCTTCGAACCAGGGGACGTTTGGCCGCTCCGACAGCACTTGCTCCAGGTGCGCCGCGCGCAGCCCGACCCCGGCCGAAGCCGGGACCGGGTGCCGTGCCGCGGCAGTCTTGATAGTCGCTGCCACGGCAGACCCTCAAGACTTCGCGGGCGTGGTGCTGCCGCCATCGATCTTCTCGCACAGGCCGGCCGGAATCTCGACGAACGCGTTCTTGTCGCGCGCCTTCGCGTCTTGCCCGGCACAGGAATGGCCCGCGGCCTTGCAGTCGTTCTTGTGGGCGGCGTTGATGCCGTAGCACTTGACCATCGCGCCGGCCTGCATGCCGCTGTCTTGCGCCATCTCGGTCGCCGAGGCGATCGAGGCGATGCCGAACACCACCGCACCGACCAGGCCGGACTTGAGGGCTTGCTTGCTGTTCATTTCAGGAAACTCCACGTTGCACCGGAGAAAGTTCCGGCATCCAGTAGAGGCAACAACGGGCGGAAAGGATTCGCCGCGGCTGAAAATGATTGCCGCGGCTAG
>JANYBA010000116.1 GCA_025360985.1 Gammaproteobacteria bacterium
TGGCGCGTACCGCGACCCGCAGCCGGCGACCAACGACGTCGGCGATGTGCTTGGGTGGAACTCCATAGCCCGGCCGAACGCTGCGCACGGCATCCGCCGTCACCAACGCGCCGGCCGCGAGATCCTGGACGAAATAAAGCGAGCGCCGGAATTTCAGGTTGCCCTGCTCGCTCGACTTCAGGCCATAGTCGATCCGGCCCAGTGCTTCCCAGGCAACGCGCGCGCCGTGGCAGAGCGCGGCAAGGTCTTCCGGTTGCATGGAAAAACTGTCGTCCGGGCCACCGCCGTTGCGATCAAGCGTGAAGTGCTTTTCGATGATCGCCGCGCCCAGTGCGACGCTGGCAATCGCCGTCGAATTGTCGAGCGTGTGGTCGGACAGCCCGGTCACCAAGCCGAAGCGCCGGATCATGTCGGGGATCGTGCGCAAGTTGTACTCGGATGCCGGCGCCGGATAGCCGCTGACGCAGTGCAGGATCGCCACCTGCCGGCAGCCGCCATCGCGGGCCGCCGCGATCGCCTCGGCGATCTCTTCGGCATCGGCCATGCCGGTCGAGATGATCATCGGCTTGCCGGTACGGGCGACGTAGCGGATCAGCGGAAGATCCACTGCTTCGAACGAGGCGATCTTGTAGGCCGGCGCACCGAGTTCCTCCAGCAGGTCCACCGCGCTGGCGTCGAATGGCGAACTGAACACGGTGATCCCGACATCGCGCGCGTGCTCGAACAGGGGCCGGTGCCATTCCCAGGGCATGTGCGCTTCCCGGTACAGCTCGAACAAGGTGCGGCCGTGCCAGAGCCCGCCCTGGATCAGGAAATCGTCGCTGTCGCCGTCGAGGGTGATGGTATCGGGCCGATAGGTCTGCAACTTCACCGCCGAGGCGCCGCCCGCCTTGGCCGCGTCGATGATGCGCAGCGCCGTTTCCAGCCGGCCATTATGGTTGGCCGACATCTCGGCGATCACGTACGGCGGATCGTCGGCGGAGATCCGCCGCCCGGCGATAGTGATTTCAGGCAACGGATGCATCGCCACTCCCGGGCCACTCGCTGGACAGCATCCCGAACAACAGGACGTCCTGGTAAAGCATTCCATCGAAGTGCTGGGCGATCAACACGCCTTCCTGGCGAAATCCGAGCCGGAGGTGGAAATCCCGCGACGCCTGGTTGCCGGCGATCACCTCCCCGCAAAGTTTGTGCAGGCCCAACGTGGCGAAGGCGAATCGCAACGCCTTCTCGCCGAGGGTCCGGCCGGTTCCCTTGGGCGTGCCGGGCGCGGCGTAGAAACCCCATTCGGCGATGCCGCCAGCTTGGATCGGCCCGATGTTGAGGAAGCCGCGTGGCTCGCCATCGACCTCGAAGATCATCAGGTGGCGTGCCGAATCGGCGCTGGTGCGTGCAAACCACTGGCGGTGCTCGTCGGCACCGATGGGGCGCGTCGTGTACATGTAGCGGCGCGTGTCTTCGTGGTTGCGCCAGGCCAGCACCCGATCGAGGTCGGACTCGCGCATCGGCCGAAGTTCGGCTGCCATCAGCACGCACCCATCGCGGCAACAACCCGATCTGTCCCGAGGCCGTCGCAAACCCGGGCGGCGGCGTGCGCCATCGCGCCGAGGGCACTGCCTGCACGCAAGGTTTCCAGCAAACGCGGCAGTTCGGTCGAGATTTCAGCCACGGCAGCGATTGCCGCGACCGCGCCCTGCGCCGCCAATTCCTTGGTACCGGCGCGTTGATTTTCCGCCAGTACGATCACGATTGCCGGCAAGCCCAGGCTGCAGCGCTCCAGCGCCGATCCGCCGCCGGCGCCGATCGCCAGGTCGCTGGCGCTCATTGGCGTCGCCATGTCGGCGACGTCTACCTGCACCTCGCACGCGAACGGCAATGTCGTCGCCTGCATTAGAATCGACTCCAGCGCCGGCGCCTGCCCGCCCATGACGACAGTGACCGCGACGTTGCCGGTGGGATTTGCGCCGGCCAATGCCGCAAGCACGCGACCGGTGGCGTTGGGCTGGTCGGTGCCGCCCATCGACACCAGTATCTTCGACAGCCGGGGAGATGCGCGTCGTTCCAGGCTGGCCTGGCGCATGGCGGCGAATTGCGGCCTGAGCAGCGCGTAAGCGGGGCCAAGCAACCGCCGCGCCGCGGCCGGCAACCAGCGGTCGTAGCGCGATGCGAGCCGGCCAGGACTCTGATCCAGGAGCATGTCGGCATCGTGCGCGCGATC
>JANYBA010000374.1 GCA_025360985.1 Gammaproteobacteria bacterium
GGGATCTTCGGCACGAACAGCTCGCCGCCCTCGGCGTGCTCCAGGGCCCACAGGACCATGTCGACGCCCTGCTGGAGCGTGATGTTGAAGCGGGTCATCGCCGGGTCGGTGATCGGCAGGACGCCGGAGCCGCGTCGTTCCAGGAAGAACGGGATGACCGAGCCGCGGCTGCCCATGACGTTGCCGTAGCGCACGACGCTGAAGCGGATGTCCCGGCCGCCCTTGATGTTGTTGGCCGCGGTGAACAATTTGTCCGAGCACAGTTTGGTGGCGCCGTACAGGTTGATCGGCGCCGCCGCCTTGTCGGTCGAAAGCGCGACGACCCGGTGCACGCCGGAGTCGAGGCAGGCTTCGATCACGTTCTGCGCGCCGAGCACGTTGGTCTTGATGCATTCGAACGGGTTGTATTCGGCGGCCGGCACCTGCTTGAGCGCCGCCGCGTGGATGACGATGTCGATGTTCTGCATCGCCCGGCGCAAGCGGTCGCCGTCGCGGACATCGCCGATGAAATAGCGCAGGGCCGGATGCACGTCCGGATCGAATTGCTGCGCCATCTCGTACTGCTTGAGCTCGTCGCGGCTGAACACGACCAGGCGCTTGACGCCGGGATGCCTGTCCAGGACCGTCTTGACGAAGGCCTTGCCGAACGAGCCGGTTCCGCCGGTGACCAGGATGGAGCTGTTGTCGAGCATCGGCGACCTCGTTGATCCGAACGCCAAATCTACCATCAGGTCACGGCGATGTCCGCTCGAAACGGTAGATCAGGGTCGGAATCAAGCGCCGGAACAGTTCGATGGCGCGATCCGGAACCCGCTGCAACAGCCTGGTCGTTGCCGCGTTCGTGCGCTCGATCTCGAACGTGGCCCGGAGCGCGGCAACGCCGAGGTTCCGGAACCGGAATCCGGCCCCGGACAGCAAGCGTTCCAACTGTCCCAACTGCAAGGGTTCGCAATCGTAGACTTTCCCCCGTCGGAATAGCCGCAAGTAAGACGATCGCCACGGCTTCGGCCACCAGCTCAGGAACGCGAGCCGGTAATGCGGCTCGACCAGCATCCAGCGATTCGGCACGGCCAGGTAGCCGATGGCATCGGCCTTCATCACGCGCCGGAGTTCGGCCAGGTGCGCGCGTTGCTCGGCGTCGTCGCCGACATGTTCGATCACGTGGTTGCTCAACACGACGTCGAATTCGCCGTCGGCGAATGGCAGCCGCGTGTCGCTGACCGTCTGGTAGCGATAGCCGCCGCGAACCAGCCGGTTATCGACGATATCCACCGCATCCACCGTGAACCGGCCGGAAGGGTGGCTGCCGAAATAGTGGGCGATGCCGCCCGACCCGGTTCCGACTTCCAGCAATCGCAGCGGTCCGGGGCGATCCTCGAGCGCGAGCAGCCGCTCGATCTTGAGCGCCTTCCAGCGCCGCGACTCCAGGTCGAGCACGGCATGGGGCAGGCGCGGATGGGCCGCTTCAGTCACCGACGCACTCCCGCGCCAGGGCGCGCAGGCGGGCGCCAAACACCGGCCAGGCCTTGTCCGCGGCAAACGCCAGGCAAGTGGCCCGACGCCGGGAATCCGGGCCGATCGCCAACTGTTCGATGACCGCTCCAGCGAAGCGATCGTAGTCCCCACCGGGCACCAGCGCGCCGGTCGCGGGCGGTGCCACCGCGTCGGGAACGCCGCCGACGGCGAAAGCCACCGTCGGCAGTCCGTGCGCGGCCGATTCCAGGGCGACCATGCCAAAACCTTCGACGTCGCCGGGCAGGTCGAGCACGGGGAAGACATGGAGCTGGGCCGCCTGGTAGGCCGCCGAGAGCGTGGCCTCGTCGCAGCTGCCGAGGAACAGCAGTGATGCTTCAACACCCTGCGCGCGCGCCGATGCCAGGATGCGCTCGCGCTCGCCGCCGCCGTGGCCATGCAGGGCATCGCCGGCTTCGGCACCGATCACCACCAGCCTGGCTCCAGGCGACTGCGCGAGGATCGCGGGCAGCGCACGCGCGACGAATTCCGCCAGGCCCTTGCGGCGCGTCAGCCGACCCACCGAGAGCAACACCGGCGCCGCGCCCAGGGCGTGCCGGCGGCGGAATTCCACGCCCGAGGCCGGATCGAGCCCGGGAAGATTCGTGCCCGGATGCAATACCCGCACGCGTTCGGCGCGCACGCCGCGCCCTTGCGCCAGGCCCGCGGTGTTGGCGCTGTTGACCAGGACCAGGTCGGCGGCCCGGATGAAGGGCAGCCAGAGGCGCTGGTAGATGGCGCTCGGCGCGATCACGTCGAGGCCGTGCAGGTAGACGGCGAATTTTGCGCCGCTGGCGCGGGCCGCCAGCCAGGCCATCGGCGCCGCCAGGCCACTGCCGGCGAGCACCAGGCGCGGACGATACTTTCGCGCCAACCGGAACGCCCGCCAGGCCGTTCCGAACAGGAAGAGCGGCAATGGCTTCAACGCGGTTTCCGCGACCGCCCCGGCATCCGGCGCATTCGCCGCGCAACCGGCGGGGCCGGCAAGCGCCACCCGCCATGCGCCGGCGAGTTCGGCCAGCAAGTGCTGATTGAGCTTTTCCATGCCGCCGAGCAGCGGCGGAAAATTGCGGGTCACCAGCAGCGCCCACGACCGGCGATCGGCGACCTCAGCCATCCTTGCGGTAGGTCAGCGCGGTGATCTGTTCGGAGATCAGACCGATCAGGAAGACGATGACCGCGGCGCTCAGCAGGAGCACGCTCATGTTGGTGAACCGGCCGCCGTGCAGATAGGTGTAAATGTAGTTGGCAAGTCCGAGCAGCGCGAACACACCCGCAGTGGGCGCGAACAGTTTCACCGGCGAAAACAGCGTCGCGATCTTGAAGATGATCAGGAGGAAGCGCAGCCCGTCGCGCAGCGGCCGGATGTGGCTGCGCCCGAGCCGCTGGGCCACCGGGACCGGCTCGTAGGTCACGGCATAGCCGCTGCGGAAGAACGCCATCGTGATCGTGGTCGGGTAGGAAAACCCGTTCGGCAGCAGGTGCAGGAATTCCTTGAACTTGGCGGCGCGCACCGCGCGGAAGCCGGAGGTGAGGTCGCGCACCGGGTGGCTCGTCATCAGGGTGGCCAGGCGATTGTAGAAACCGTTCGCCAGGCCGCGACCGACGCTGGCCTGGCCGTCCCAGCCGCGCGCGCCGACGACCATGTCGTAGCCCTCGTCCAGGCGCGCGAGCAGGCGCGGGATCAAGGCCGCGTCATGCTGGCCGTCGGCGTCCATGAACACGAGCACATCGCCGGTCGCCGCCCGCGCGCCACGCTTGATGGCGGCGCCGTTGCCCATCGAGTAGGGGCTGCTCAGCACGGTGGCGCCGTATTGCCGGGCGACCTCCGCGGTGGCGTCGGTCGAACCGTCGTCCACGACCAGGATCTCGGCTTCCGGCCAACGCTCGCGGATCCCGGGCAGGGTGCGACGCAGCCCGTCGGCCTCGTTCTTGGCGGGCAGCACAATGGACAAAGTTGGGGAAAGGGACATAGGTACGCGGAATCAGGTCAGGCCCTAGGGTAAAGGATTCAGGCAGCGATACCAGACCCCTCGGAACCGGTCCCGGACGGTGCTACGCTGGATGAGGAAATTGCGGTAAAGTCCTAGCGGTACTGGGGAAAGTCCTGCATGAGCGTGGCGACAGCCAATTTGGTGGGGATCACCGGCATCACCCGGCGCATGGTGCTGGACGGGGTGCTGAGCGAGCCCGATGCCCGCCGGGCCATGGACGAGGCCGGCAAGGCGAAGATGCAGATCCACACCTACCTGCTCCAGCAGCGCCTGGCCACCCAGGCCCACATCGCCGCGGCCCAGAGCGTCGAATTCGGCATGCCGCTGTTCGATGCCGGCGCGATGGAGCCGAAATACTTCGCGGTCAAGCTGGTCAGCGAAGACCTGATCCAGAAGCACCACGCCCTGCCGCTGTTCAAGCGCGGCAACCGGCTGTTCGTGGCGATCTCCGACCCGACCAACATCCGCGCCCTGGACGACATCAAGTTCGCCGCCAACATGACGGTCGAGCCGATCCTGATGGACGAGGACCGCCTGCGCCGGACCATCGACCACGCCTTGATGGTCAGCGACGAGCTCGGCCAGGACATGGAAGAGGAGGAAGGCCTCGACTCGCTCGAGTCCTCGTCCGGCGAAGACGATTACACCAGCGAGGCCGCGCTCGATGTCAAGGCCGACGACACCCCGGTGGTGAAGTTCGTCAACAAGGTCCTGCTCGACGCGATCAAGCGCGGTGCCTCGGACATCCACTTCGAGCCCTACGAAACCGATTTCCGGGTGCGCATGCGCATGGACGGCATCCTGCGCTCGATGGCCAAGGCCCCGGTCAAGCTGCATCCGCGCATTTCCGCGCGCCTGAAGGTGATGGCCCAGCTCGACATTGCCGAGCGCCGCGTGCCGCAGGACGGTCGCATCAAGCTGAACGTGTCCAAGACCAAACAGATGGACTTCCGCGTCAGCTCCTGCCCGACCCTGTTCGGCGAGAAGATCGTGCTGCGCCTTCTCGACGGTTCCGCCGCCAAGCTCGGCATCGACCGGCTCGGCTACGAGGAAGACCAGAAGCAGCTCTACCTGAGCGCCCTCGCCCGCCCCTACGGCATGATCCTGGTGACCGGCCCGACCGGATCGGGAAAGACCGTGTCGCTTTACACGGGCCTGAACATCCTCAACACCGACGAGCGCAACATCTCCACCGCCGAAGACCCGGTCGAAATCCGGGTGCCGGGCATCAACCAGGTGCAGATGAGCAACAAGAAGGGCATGACCTTCGCGGTGGCCCTGCGCAGCTTCCTGCGCCAGGACCCGGATGTGATCATGGTCGGCGAGATCCGCGACCTGGAAACCGCCGAGATCGCCATCAAGGCGGCCCAGACCGGCCACCTGGTGCTGTCCACCGTCCACACCAACGACGCCCCGCAGACCATTTCCCGACTGATGAACATGGGCGTGGCGCCGTACAACATCACCAGCTCGGTCACCCTCGTCATCGCCCAGCGCCTGGCGCGGCGCCTGCACGATTGCAAGAAGGAATTGCACCTGCCCGACCACGCCCTGCTCGCCGAAGGCTTCACGGCGCAGGAGATCAAGGCCGGGCTGAAGATCTACGAGCCGGTCGGTTGCCCGGACTGCAACGACGGCTACAAGGGCCGGGTCGGCATCTACCAGGTGATGCCGATGAGCGAAGAAATCCAGCGGATCGTGCTCGAGGGCGGCAATGCCATCCAGATTGCCGACGCCGCCCAGCGCTCGGGCATCCGCGACCTGCGCCAATCCGCGTTGAAGAAGGTCAGGGACGGTACCCTGAGCCTCGCCGAAATGAACCGCGTGACCAAGGACTAAGCCATGGCAACGACCAGAGCCACCGCCGGCGCGAAGCGCGAATCCCCGTTCCAGCAATTCGTCTGGGAAGGCAAGGACAAGCGCGGCGTCACGATGAAGGGCGAAACCTCGTCCAAGAATGCCAACCTGGTGCGCGCCGAGTTGCGCAAGCAGGGCATCAATCCGACCGTGGTCAAACCCAAGCCCAAGCCGCTGTTCGGCGCTTCCGGCAGTCGCATCTCGTCGCTCGAGATCACGGTCTTCGCCCGCCAGATCGCCACCATGCTCCAGGCCGGCGTGCCGATGGTGCAGAGCTTCGAGATCCTGGCCGGCGGGCAGAAGAATCCGCGCATGAAGACCATGATCGAGGACATCGGCAGTTCGGTGTCCGGCGGCAGCACGCTGACCGAATCCCTGGGTCGGCATCCGGTGCAGTTCGACGACCTGTTCTGCAACCTGGTCCGCGCCGGCGAGGGCGCCGGCGTGCTCGACACCGTGCTCGACACGCTCGCCACCTACAAGGAACGCATCGAGGCCCTGAAGGGCAAGATCCGCAAGGCCCTGTTCTACCCGGCCGCGGTCATCGCCATCGCCATCCTGGTCTCGGCGATCCTGCTGATTTTCGTCATCCCGCAGTTCGAACAGGTGTTCGCCAACTTCGGCGCCGACTTGCCGGCCTTCACCATGATGTACGTAAAGGCGTCGCGCTTCATGGTCGCGTACTGGTGGGCGGTGTTCGGCACGGCGATTGCCCTGGTCTTCGCCTACCTTGCCTTGTTCAAGCGCTCGGCCAAGGTCCGCGAGTACATGGACCGGTTCATGCTGCGCCTGCCGGTGATCGGCCAGATCCTGCACCAGTCGGCGATCGCCCGCTTTACCCGCACCCTTGGCCTGACCTTCAAGGCCGGCGTGCCGCTGGTCGAGGCGCTGGACATCTGCTCCGGCGCCACCGGCAGCGTGATCTACGGCGAAGCGATCAAGCGCATCCGCGATGACGTCGCCGTCGGCTATTCGCTGAACATGGCGATGAAACAAGTTGGCATCTTCCCGCACATGGTCGTGCAGATGGCGGCGATCGGCGAAGAGGCCGGCGCGCTCGACACGATGCTGTTCAAGTTGGCGGAGTTCTACGAGCAGGAAGTCAACAACGCGGTCGACGCGCTGGCCAGCTTGCTGGAACCGTTCATCATGGTGATCATCGGCACGATGGTCGGCGGCATGGTGGTCGCCATGTACCTGCCGATCTTCAAGCTCGCCGAGTTCTACGAGCAGGAAGTCAACAACGCGGTCGATTCGCTGGCCAGCCTGCTGGAGCCGTTCATCATGGTGATCATCGGCGTCATGGTCGGTGGCATGGTGATCGCCATGTACCTGCCGATCTTCAAGCTCGCCGCGACGATCTGACGCGGAATGCCCGAAACCCTGTTCGACGATCCGAGGGCGGCCGTACTGGCCGCCTTCGTTTTTGGGCTTTTGGTCGGCAGTTTCCTCAATGTCGTGATCCTGCGCCTGCCGCGTCGGCTGGAATGGCGCTGGAAACGCGACAGCCGCGAATTGCTGGAGATTGGCGAACCCTACGAGCCGGCGCCGCCCGGCATCGTCATCGAGGCGTCGCATTGCCCGCATTGCGGCACGAAACTCGCGGCGTGGCAGAACATTCCCTTGCTCAGTTTCGTCGTGCTGCGCGGCAAGTGCCGGCATTGCGCCGCGCCGATCAGCTGGCAGTACCCGGCAGTGGAACTGCTCACGGGATTGATGTTCGCCGCCTGCATCTGGCGCTTCGGGATCGGTTGGGAAGGCGGGCTGGCGCTGGTGTTCAGCGGCTACCTGGTGGCGTTGTCGGGGATCGACCTGCGCACCCAGTACCTTCCCGACGAACTGACCTATCCCCTGCTCTGGCTGGGCCTGCTGGCGAGCTTGTTGACCATGTTCGTCGACCCGGTCTCGGCCATCCTCGGCGCCGCCGTCGGTTACCTCAGCCTGTGGAGCGTGTACTGGCTGTTCAAGCTGGCGACCGGCAAGGAAGGCATGGGCTACGGCGACTTCAAGTTGCTGGCGGCGCTCGGCGCCTGGTGCGGCGCCAAGGCGATCCTGACCATATTGCTGCTTTCGTCATTGGTGGGTGCGCTGGTGGGTAGCGCCTGGCTGATCTACAAGGGCCGCGACCGCGCCACGCCGATTCCGTTCGGGCCCTATCTGGCCATCGCCGGCTGGCTGCAATTCATGTCCGGCGCCGACTGGCTGGATACCTACCTGCGCTGGGCGCTGCACGGCTGAGATGGCCGGCTTCGTGGTCGCCATCACCGGTGGCGTTGCCTCGGGCAAGAGCGCCGTGGCGGTCGCGTTCGCGCGCATGGGTCGATTCGTCGCCGACGCCGACCTCGCCGCACGCGCGATCGTCGCTGCGGAGCAACCGGCGTTGGCGGAGATCGCGACGCAATTTGGCGCCGGAATACTGTTGGCAGATGGTGAACTCGATCGCGCGCGACTCCGGGAGCTTGTGTTTGCCGACACCGAGGCTCGGCGCCGGCTGGAGGCGATCACCCATCCGCGCATCCGCCTGCTGTTGCGGGCGCAGTGCGCCGAAGCACCCGGACCGTACGCACTGGCGGCGATCCCGTTGCTGGCCGAAGGCGGCGGCCGCCGCAACTACCCCTGGCTGCAGCGCGTGCTGGTGGTGGAC
>JANYBA010000377.1 GCA_025360985.1 Gammaproteobacteria bacterium
CGCCACTATGCGGGCATCGGCACGGTGCCGCTGCAATCGCCGCGCCTCGCGATCCAGGAACTGGAACGCTGCATGGACCAGCTCGACCTGCAGGGCGTGCAAATCGGCTCGCACGTCAACGACTGGAACCTCGACGCCGCCGAGCTGTTCGACTTCTTTCAGGCCGCGCAGGACCTCGGCGCGGCGATCCTGATCCATCCCTGGGAAATGATGGGCACGGACGAGATGCCCAACTACTGGCTGCCCTGGCTGGTCGGAATGCCGGCCGAACTGTCGCGCGCCGCCTGCAGCCTGATCTTCGGCGGCGTGCTCGAGCGCCTGCCACGGCTGAAAGTCTGCCTGGCGCACGGCGGCGGCAGCTTTCCCTACACGATCGGCCGCATCGAACACGGCTTCAACATGCGCCCGGACCTGGTCGCAGTCGACAACCCGCGCAATCCTCGCGAATACCTGTCGCGCCTTTTCTTCGATTCCTGGGTCGCCGATCCGCGCGCCCTGCGCTACCTGCTCGACACGGTTGGCGTGCGCCAGGTGATGCTTGGCACCGATTATCCGTTCCCGCTCGGCGAACAGGAGCCCGGCAAGGGCATCGCCTCGCTCGGCCTCGACGACATCGAGCAGGCACGGATCTACCACGGCACCGCGCTCGACTGGCTGGGCCTGGCCAAGTCGCGTTTCGAATGACATGAGCGATCCCTCCGCCGAAGCGCAGGCAGCGCAGCTCGACACCAGCGACCCACTGCGCGATTTCCGCGCTGAGTTCCACATCCCGAAGCACGGCGACGTGGACCAGCTCTACTTCTGCGGCAACTCGCTTGGCCTGCAACCAAAGGCCGTACGCGGCGCGCTGATCGACGAACTCGACGATTGGGCCAAGCTCGGCGTCGAGGCCCACTTCCAGGGCAAGCACCCATGGATGCCCTACCACGCCTTCGTGCGCGAGTCGCTGGCCGGCTGCGTCGGAGCCTTCCCTTCCGAAGTAGTGGCGATGAATTCGCTGTCGTTGAACCTGCACCTGCTCATGGTCAGTTTCTATCGGCCGACCGCACAACGACACGCCATCCTAATTGAGGCCGGCGCCTTCCCTTCCGATCGCTACGCGGTGGAATCGCAGATCCGGTTCCATGGCTTCGATCCCGAGACGTCGCTGATCGAACTGGAAGCCGATGAGGCCAACGGCACCATCTCGATGGCTGCCATCCAGGAAACAGTGGCAGCGCACGGGCATCGCATCGCCCTGGCGCTGTGGCCCGGGGTCCAATACCGGACCGGACAAGCCTTCGACCTCGCGGAAGTCACCCGGCTCGCACGCGCCCACGGATGCGTGGTCGGCTTCGATCTCGCCCACGCCGCCGGAAATTTGCCGCTGCAGTTGCACGACAGCGGCGCCGACTTCGCCGCCTGGTGCAGCTACAAATACCTGAACTCGGGACCCGGCGCGGTCGCTGGCGCTTTCGTCCACCAACGCCACGCCCGCTCCGATCGCCCGCGCTTTGCCGGCTGGTGGGGCCACGACCAGGCGACCCGCTTCAAGATGGGGCCGGAATTCGTGCCCACGCCCGGCGCCGACGGTTGGCAACTGAGCAATCCGCCGATCCTGGCCTTGGCGCCCTTGCGCGTTTCGCTGGAGATCTTCCAGCGAGCGACGATGCCGGCCCTGCGCAGGAAATCCGAGAAGCTCACCGCCTTCCTGGAAAAGCTCATCCGCGAACGCTTGTCTAACGTGCTGCAGATCGTCACGCCAGCCGAACCGGCGCGGCGCGGTTGCCAGTTGTCCCTGCGCGTGATCGGCGGCCGCGAGCGTGGTCGCGCACTATTCGAAGCGTTGATGGCCCAAGGCATCATCGGCGACTGGCGCGAGCCCGATGTCATCCGCATTTCACCGGCGCCGCTGTACAACCGCTTTACCGACCTGGTCGGATTCGTCGCTGCGGTCGAACGCTGGCGGGAAGCATGAGCGCTTTGCGTTTCCGGTCTGGCTCATTCGTCATGCCCGCGCAGGTGGGCATCCAGTGACTTTGATTGCAGATGAAGCAGCCCGCCGTCTACATCTTGGCCAGTCAGCGAAACGGCACCCTGTACACAGGCGTTACCAGCAATCTGATCCAGCGTGGTTGGCAGCACAAGGAAGCCGGAACCCCGGGATTCACGGACATGTACCGCGTGAAACTCCTGGTGTGGTACGAACTCCATGCAACTATGGAATCGGCCATCCTCCAAGAGAAACGTATCAAGAAGTGGCGCAGGGCTTGGAAGACTCGACTGATAGAAGAAATGAATCCTTACTGGAATGATCTTTATTCGACGATAATCTGACGGCAAAGTCACTGGATGCCCGCCTGCGCGGGCATGACGACGTTGAATCGATGGTTGCCCGCCTGCGCGGGCATGACGATATCTAGAGATCAAAACATCCATGGTTCCAGACTCAAGCAAAGTTACGATCTTCGGTGCGGGCCTCGCCGGCGCACTGCTGGCGACATTGTTGGCGCGCCAGGGCTGGCAGGTCGAAGTTTTCGAGAAACGTCCGGATCCACGCCGCAAGGGTTACGAAGGCGGGCGTTCGATCAACCTGGCGCTGGCCGAGCGCGGTCTGCACGCGCTGCGCGTGGCCGGGCTCGCCGACGCGGTGATGGCGCAGGCGGTGATGATGCGCGGCCGGATGGTGCATCCGCAGTCCGGCGAGGTCCATCTGCAGCGCTACGGCAAGGACGATAGCGAAGTGATCTGGTCGGTGCACCGCGGCCGACTCAATATCGCCCTGATCGATGCCGCCGAGGCCGCCGGGGCCAGTATCCGTTTCGACGCCCGACTCGATGGCGTGGACTTCGCCGGGAAACGATTCACCGTGGTCGACGACCACGACCGCCGGCGCGTAAGCCACGCGTTCGAGGTTCTCATCGGCGCAGACGGCGCGGGGTCGAGCCTGCGCCAGGCGATGGCGCCGCACGTGGCGATGAACGAGCGCTTCGAATCGCTCGGCCACGGCTACAAGGAACTGGAGATCCCGCCGGCCGACGATGGCGGTTTCCGGATCGAGGCGAACGCCCTGCATATCTGGCCGCGCGGGCACTACATGTGCATCGCCTTGCCGAACACCGAGAAGACCTTCACCGTCACCTTGTTCCTGCCCAGCGAAGGCGACCCGAGTTTCGCCAGCATCGATTCCGTCGGCGCCGCGCGTGCCTTCTTCGAGCGCGATTTCGCCGACGCCCTGCCCCTGGTCCCGGACTTCGACGCCGATTGGGCCGGCCATCCGACCGGTGTTCTGGCCACGCTCTATCTCGACGCCTGGCACCTCGACGATCGCGCCCTGCTGATCGGCGATGCCGCGCATGCCATGGTGCCCTTCCACGGCCAGGGCATGAATTGCGCTTTCGAAGACTGCCTGGCGCTGGCGCGGCAGATCGAGTCGTCGTCGGACTGGGCGAGCGTATTCGCGAAATTCGAAGCCAAGCGCAAACCCAATGCCGAAGCGATCCAGGCGATGGCGCTGGAGAATTATGTCGAGATGCGCGATCGCGTCGACGACGCCGACTTCCTGCTGCAGCGCCAACTCGAACGTGTGCTCGCCGAGCGCCATCCGGGCGTGTTCGTGCCGCGCTACTCGATGGTCAGCTTCATGCGCATTCCTTATGCCACCGCCTTCGAGCGCGGCAAATTGCAACGGGCGATCCTGATCGAGGCGACGCGCGGCTGCCGCGAGCTCGCCGACGTCGACCTCGCTGCCGCCGATGCCATGGTGCGCGAGCGCATCAAGCCATTGGGGACATAGGTGGTGGAGAGCTTCCTCTGGTACGACCTGGAAACCTTCGGCCTGGACCCGCGCCGCAGCCGCATTGCCCAGTTCGCCGCCGTCCGGACCAACGTCAACCTCGAGCAGATCGGCGAGCCGATCTCGCTGTTCTGCCAACCCGCGAACGATCTGCTGCCCTCACCGGGGTCGGCACTGATCACCGGCATCACCCCGCAGCAGGCGCGCCGCGATGGCATGCGCGAGGCGGAATTCTTCAAACTGTTGCACGACGAATTGTCGGTGCCGGGCACCTGCGCGGTCGGCTACAACTCGATCCGCTTCGACGACGAATTCGTCCGTTACGGCTTGTACCGCAATTTCTTCGACCCCTACGAGCGCGAGTGGCGCAATGGCAATTCGCGCTGGGACCTGCTCGATTTCGTCCGCCTGGCCCGGGCCTTGCGACCGGAGGGCTTCACCTGGCCGCTTCGCGAGGACGGCGCGCCCAGCTTCAAACTCGAACACCTGGCCGAAGCCAACGGTCTGCGCGAGGGCGCGGCGCACGAGGCCCTCTCGGACGTGCAGGCGGTGATCGGCCTGGCGCGCAAGCTGTGCACGGCACAACCCCGGCTCTGGGACTATGCCTACTCCTTGCGCGACAAGAAGCAGGCCGCGGCCCTGCTCGATGTCGCCAACATGACGCCGCTGCTGCACATCTCAGGCAAGTACCCAGCCAATCGCGGCTGCGCGGCGCTGGTCCTGCCCTTGGCTAGGCATCCGCGGATGGAATCGCGGGTGATCGTCTTCGACCTGGATACGGATCCGACCGACTTGATCGAACTCAACCCGGGCGATATCGCCGACCACCTTTACACGCCGGCCGCCGACCTGCCGGAGGGCGAATCCCGCGTCGCGCTCAAGGAAGTCCACACCAACAAGTGTCCGGTGCTGGTGCCCTTGGCCCACCTGCGCGACGATGACTTCGCACGCATGGGCATCGATCGCGCCGCCTGCCTGGTCAATGCCGAACGCCTGCGTGCCCAGCCTGGGCTGGGCGAAAAGGTCCGGCAGGTGTTTGCCGCCGAAACGGCGCGCGCGCCCGCCGACCCGGATGCGGCGCTCTACGATGGCTTTCCGACCGACGCCGACAAGCGGATGTTTCCGAAGGTGCGCAGCACGTCGGCGGCGCAGCTGCCGGCGTTGGAGCAAGGGTTCTCCGATCCGCGCTATCGCGAACTGCTGTTCCGCTACCGCGCGCGCAATTGGCCGGAAAGCCTCGACGCCGCCGGGCTGG
>JANYBA010000034.1 GCA_025360985.1 Gammaproteobacteria bacterium
CTCGCCGAAGCGCACGCGCAGCAGCTCGCCTTGCGGCAGATGCGCGAGCACCTCAAAAAAGCCTGGATCGCCGCCAAGGCCGAAGACTTCAAAACGGCCGATCGCCTGCTGGTCGAAGCCGATCGCCTCGTGCCCGGTTCCGACGAGACCATCGTGATGGGCTCGCGCATCGTCGAATGGCGACAGGCGCATACCGACGACCTGCTGGCGCAAGGCGACGCGGCGGTTTCGCGCCTGCAACTCGCGCGCGCCGACCGCCTGCTGGCCCATGCCGCGCGCATCGCGGCGCAACCAGCGCGCGTGCAGATGCTTGGCGAGCGCATCCACCTGGCGCGCCACTACGGGCCGTTCAAGCCGGGCCAGGTCTTCGCGGAAAACATGGCCGTCGGCGCCAAGGCGCCGGAGATGATCGTCGTGCCATACGGGCGGTTTGCCATGGGCGCCAACGACAACGATGCCGAGGGCCAGCCGAACGAACAGCCGCAACACGAGGTCGTGTTCACGCGTGGCTTCGCCATTGCCCGCAACGAAATCACGGTCGGGGACTTCCGGCGCTTCGTCGCCGCCACCGGCTACCGCAGCCTGGCGACGCGGTTGGGCAAGTCCACCGTGTACGACCTCAAGGGTGGCGTGCTTTCCGACCACCTCGGCGTCGACTGGCGCAGCGATCATTTCGGTCGCACGGCGCCGCCGGAGTTGCCCGTGGTGCACATCGCGCTGGAAGACGCCCAGGCCTACGCGCGCTGGTTGTCGCGGCAGACCGGCGGCCGCTATCGGCTGCCGTCGGAAGCGGAATTCGAATACGTCCTGCGCGCTGGCAGCGCGCGCACCTATCCCTGGGGCGACGCCACCCCCCGACGGATCCTGGCCAACCTCGCTGGCGATGGCGACTTGTCGCCGGTCGGTCGTCATTGGGACAACGCCGTTCCGGGTTATCGCGATGCGTTCTGGGGGCTGGCGCCGGTGCGCACTTTCCCGGTCGAACACTTCGGCACCTACGACATGATCGGGAACGTTTCCGAATGGACCCTGGACTGCTGGCACGACAGCTACCAGCGCGCGCCCGGCAATGGTTCGGCCTGGATCAATCCCGGCTGTCCGCAGCAAGTGATCCGCGGCGCCTCATGGGACAGCGCGCTCGACCAGGCGCGTTCGGCGTATCGACAGCCCGCCGATGCCGGCACCCACAGCGCCCGGCTCGGGTTCCGGGTGGTGCGCGAAATATGAGCGGCCAGCCCCGGTGAACGCCAATCCTTTTGGCGCCGACGATCGCGCAACGGGTGCGCGCCGCGGCGGTGTCCGCTGGTGGGTGATCCTGGTCTTCGTCGCTTACGCGGCGTGGAATTGGTTCGGATCCCGCCAGACCGATCCGTACACCGGCGCGGCCGCGCACTACGGCGCCAGCCCGAAGGAAGAGGCGCAGTTGGGACTGCAGGCATTCCAACACGTGCTCGAACAGGAGCGGCCGTTGGACCAGCACGATCCGGAATCGCTGCGCGTCCAGAAGATCGCGCAGCGACTGGTGAGCCGCGCCGCCGACGTCGAGGCCGAACTTGCCGCCGAACACGGGCAGGCCACGCCCGGGCTCGCCACGTCCTTCGACTGGAGCGTCGCGGTGCTCGATTCGCCGCAGGCCAATGCCTTTTGCCTGCCGGGCGGCAAGATCGCCGTCTACACCGGTTTGCTGCCGATTACGGAAAACGACGACGCGCTGGCGGTGGTGATGGGCCACGAGATCGCCCACGCGCTGCTGCGCCATGGTTCGCAGCGGATGGCGCAGCAGAAACTCGTGCAGGTGGGGCAGATGGCGGCGGGGGTCGCCGTCGGCGACATGGATCCGCAACGGCAGCGGATGCTGCTGGCGGCGCTCGGTGCCGGCACGCAATACGGATTGGTGCTGCCGTACGGGCGCAGCCACGAAACCCAGGCCGACGAAGTCGGACTCATGCTCGCCGCGGCCGCCTGTTACAACCCGCACGAGGCGCTCGGCCTGTGGCAGCGCATGGGTCAGCTCAATGGCGGCCAGCGCCCGCCGGAATTCGCATCCACCCATCCCGATCCGGCCAACCGGATGGAGCACCTGAAGGCGCTGATGCCGCGCGCGGAACAGTTTTACGGGAAGTATTGCGGCGGCAAATCGCCGCCCTAGTTACTGACGCTGGGTCGGGCGCCGGCTGGCGCGCGGCTTGTCGGCAGTCTTGGCGTCCGGGCGCGACTTGTCGCCGCCGCCGAGCCCGTTGATCAGGCCTTGCTGCAGGCCCTTGAGGATGTCCATGTTGCGCTCGGCGATCTGGTTGAGCAGGCCCCAGGGCGATTGCCCGACGAGGTTGCCGATCTGGGTGCGCAACTGTTGCTGCTGGTCGCTGAACACCTGGATGCTGCGCTCGAGGTAGCCGCCGATGACTCCTTGCAGCGAATCGCCGTAGAAACGAATGACCGTGGTCAGCAGCTTGGTCGAGAAGATCGGCTGGCCGATGTCTTCGTGCTCGGCGATGACCTGGAGCAGCACGGCGCGGGTCAGGTCCTTGCCGCTGCGGGAATCGCGCACTTCGAAACTCACGCCTTCCATGATCAGCTGGCGCACGTCTTCCAGGGTGACGTAGCTGGAAATCTCCGTGTCGTAAAGACGGCGATTCGGATACTTCTTGATGATCCGGACATCCATGTTGGCTTGTGCGCGCGGCCGCATGGGGGATGGCCTGAGCATCGCGCTTCCGGGCGGAGCTTGCAAGCCGCAATCCGCAATGGCGATCACATTGCTGCGGTTTGGTCCGTGGGCGGAATCCGCAACGGATCGAATCCGGCGATGGCGAGTTCGAGCAGGTGCCCGACCGACCTGGCGCTGGCAACGACATCTTCGTCCTGGCCAAGCTGGCGCCAGGCCAGGCGCAGGGCGGGCAGGGGATCGCCTGGATCCACTGGCGCGGCGGCGAGCGATTTCGACAGCTTTGCGCCGTCGGCATCGAGCAGGAGCGGCAGGTGCGCGTAGGTCGGTGTCGGCACCCCCAGGCATTGCTGCAGGAAAATCTGCCGCGGCGTCGAATCGAGCAGGTCGGCGCCGCGCACCACTTCGGTGATGCCTTGCTCGGCGTCGTCGACCACGACCGCGAGTTGGTAAGCCCAATTGCCGTCGGAACGACGCAGGACGAAATCGCCGGTGTCGGCACGCAGGGATTGCCGGTAGTGGCCGCGGATCCGGTCGACGAAGGCGAGTTCGCGCTCTGGAATCCGCAGCCGCCATGCCGCTTGCCGTCCGGACGGGTGCTCGACGCAGGCCACGTGCACGCCGCCGTTCGCCGCGAGATCGCTGCGGCTGCAGCGGCATTCGAAGGCGAGGCCGTTTTCGCGCAAGCGTTCGAGTGACCGGGCATAGAGATCGACGCGCTCGCTCTGGCGGGCCACCGGACGATCGGAAACCATGCCGAAAGCCGCGAGGTCGGCAACGTGCTGGTCGGCCATGCCCGGAACTTCGCGCGGAGGATCCAAGTCTTCGATGCGGACCAGCCATTCGCCGCCGCGGGCACGCGCCAGCAACCAGCTGCCCAGGGCCGCCGTCAGCGAACCCAGGTGCAGGGGACCGGTCGGCGACGGTGCAAATCGGCCGCGGTAAGGTCGAAGCAGTTCGCTGGTGGGCATCCGGCTTCCTGGGGCTTGAATTTGCCCTGGCCGCCCCATAATAAGCGTTGAAGCCGGCGACGCCGGCAGCGAGGAATCCTTTCATGTTCAAGCGTATCGGTTTGTTCCTGGCCACCAATCTCGCGGTCATGATCCTGCTCAGCCTCGTGCTGACGGTGTTGCAGGGCTACTTCCATGTCCGCCTCGGCCGCATCGGCTTCGACCTGGTGATCGCCACCGTGTTCGGGTTCGGCGGCGCGCTGTTCTCCCTGGCCATCTCCAAGTGGGTGGCCAAGCGCATGACCGGCATGCAGCTGATCGAGCAGCCGCGCAACGCGACCGAGCAATGGTTGGTCGAGACGGTGCGCCGCCAGGCCCAGGCCGCCGGCGTCAAGATGCCGGAAGTGGGCATTTACGAAGCGCCGGAAATCAATGCTTTCGCCACCGGCCCGAGCCGCAACAATGCGCTGGTGGCGGTATCCACGGGACTTTTGCGCGCCATGAGCCGAGACGAGGCCGAAGCCGTGCTCGGGCATGAACTCAGCCACGTCGCCAACGGCGACATGGTGACCATGGCCCTGTTGCAGGGCGTGCTGAACACCTTCGTGATCGTGCTCTCGCGCGTGGTCGGCCGGATCATCGACAGCGCCATTTCCGGGAACCGCGAAGGCGGCGGCCTGGCCTACTTCGTGATCGTCAATGTGCTCACGATCGCCTTCGGCCTGCTCGCCCAGGTTGTGGTCATGTGGTTCAGCCGCTGGCGCGAGTTCCGCGCCGACAGCGGCGGCGCCCGCCTGGCCGGCAAGGAAAAGATGATCGGAGCCTTGCAGCGCATTGCCCAGAGCAGTGGCGAGAGCACGCTGCCGTCGGTGGTCGCCGCATTCGGCATCTCCGGCGGCATCGGCCAGGGCCTGCAGGGCCTGTTCATGAGCCATCCGCCGCTGGCGGTGCGGATCCAGCGCCTCAGGGAAGGCTGAGCTTCAGCCGAAGTCGTAGTTCATCGCCGGGCCGGGCGGGGCGAGGAAGTTGCCTTGCACCAGGTCGACGCCGATCGAAAACAGCACGGTCATGCTGGCGGCGTCGGAGACGAATTCGGCGATGGTCTTCTTGCCCAGCGACTGGGCGTGGCTGACGAAATTCCGGACCTTCTTCTGGTTCTCGGTGTTCTTGGCCAGGTCGGTGATGAAACTGCGGTCGATCTTCAGGATCGCGGGCTCGAAGTGCGACAGCATCTGGAAGGAATTCAGGCTGGTTCCGAACTGCTCCAGGCAGACCCGGCAACCGAACGTGGCGACTATCTTCTGGAATGCCTGCAGCGGCCGCAGGTGCGTGTAGATCTTCGGTTCCGCCATTTGCAGCACCAATTGGCTGCCCGGCACGCTTTGCGCCTTGAGTTGCGAACCGATGAAATTGTGCAGGTCGCCCTCGATCAGCGATGACGGTTCGACCTTGACGAACAGCACCGTGTCCTTGCCCAGCTTGCGTCGTTCCGACAGCAGGCTGATGGTGCGGCCGATCACCCATCGATCCAGCTCGACCAGCAGTCCGTGTTCCTCGGCGATCGACATGAACTGTTCCGGAGCGACGACTTCCCCGGACGGCGCCTTCATGCGCAGCAACACTTCGTAGTGCTCGCTGGGATCGCCAGCCAGGCTGATCAGTGGCTGGAAATTGAGCACGAACTGGTCGCCGCTGAGGGCGTCGCGGATGCGCTGCACCCAGGCCTGGATGCGCTCCTCTTCGGCGCGGTCGCGCGCCGCCGGGTCGTAGATTTCGATGCGGTTGCCACCAACGCCCTGGCAGGACTGCAGGCATTGGTTGCACTTGGCCAGCACCTGCGGAACGCTGGCGATGCGCTCGCCGATCTGGACGCCGCCGATGCTGACGGTCAGGGAAATCGACTGCTTGCCGAGTTCCAGGATGTGGTTCTCGAAGGCCTGGCGGATGGCCTCGGCCTGGGCCAGGGTCTGGTTGTGGTCATGGCTGCGGCACAGCGCGGCGAAGGTGTGGTCGGTGAAGCGGGCCAGCGACACATCGCCCTGGGTCGCGGTCTCCAGCCGCCGCGCGATCTCGACC
>JANYBA010000037.1 GCA_025360985.1 Gammaproteobacteria bacterium
GCCATAGGCCGAACCATTGACCCGGGCGATCGTGGGCTTGGACAGGAAATTGAGCGTGCGCATCAGGCGCGCTAGCTGGAGCGAGTCCTGGCGGTTTTCCTCTTCGCTGGCAGCGGCCATGCGCCGCATCCAGTTCAAGTCGGCGCCGGCGGAAAAAGTCGAACCTTCACCGGTCAGCACGATGGCGCGCACCGCCGGTTCGGCATCGAGTACGAGCAACACTTCGATGAGGTCCGCGATCAGCTTTTCGTCGAAGGCGTTGTGAACCTCAGGGCGCTGCAGGTAGACCCAGGCCGCCGGGACTTGCAGTTCGATGCGCAGGGACGCCGGAGAGGAGGGCATGGCTCATCGCTCGTGTAAGGCCACGAATCTTAACCGGGACGCCCATGAGGAGCTTGCAATCTAAATAAGAACCATTATCATTAGCAACAGACGACCGGCTTGAGCCCTTGGACCAGCCATGCTTGCCAATCTAATCATAGTGTTCCGTGAGGTTCTTGAGGCCGCCCTCATCATCAGCATCGTCGCGGCTGCGACGAGAGGCGTGAAGGGACGGTCCCTTTGGATTGGTTCGGGGTTGGGCTTGGGCCTGGTCGGCGCCATCCTGGTCGCGCTGAGTGCCGAAGCAATCTCCAACGCCCTGAGTGGCATGGGCCAGGAATGGTTCAACGCCTCGGTGCTGCTGGCCGCGGTCGTGATGATCGGCTGGCACGTGGTCTGGATGGCCCGGCACGGTCGCGAACTGGCCCTGCAAATGAAATCGGTGGGCGCCGATGTCTCCGCCGGCCATCGCCCGATGACGGCGCTGCTGCTGGTGGTCGCCCTCGCGGTGCTGCGCGAAGGCTCGGAGGTCGTGCTGTTTGGCTTCGGCCTGTTCGCCGGCGGCGCGCCGATGCAGTCGCTGGTGGTGGGCGGCTTGCTCGGGGTCCTGCTGGGCGTGGTGGTCGGCTTCGCCTTGTACTTCGGATTGTTGAAAATCCCGATGCGGCATTTCTTCGGCGCCACCAATGGCCTGCTGGTCCTGCTCGCCGCCGGCCTCGCCAGCTCTGCCGCCGGTTTCCTCGTGCAGGCCGATGCCTTGCCCAGCCTGGCCAATCCATTGTGGGACAGCAGCTGGCTGCTGACCGACCAGTCCTGGCCCGGGCAGGTTCTGCACATCCTGATTGGTTACAGCGCGCAGCCCTGCGGCATGCAGCTGGCTTTCTATCTCGGAACCGTTGCCTTGCTGGCGCTCGGCATGCGCGTGTTCCGCCTGCCTGCCAATCCCGTGGCCGCGTCATCGCAGCCCCTGTCCGCCTGAGGAATATCCGTGCGCCTGATGCTGGTGTTGTTGCTTGGCCTGTTTTCCGTTGCTGCCTTTGCCGATGTTCCCGAATTCAAGTTGGTCATCCGCAATCATCGTTTCGTGCCGGCCGAGCTGGTGATCCCGGCCAACACCAAGGTCCGGCTGATGGTGGTCAACGAGGACGCCACGCCGGAAGAATTCGAGAGCCATGAACTGAATCGGGAAAAGGTCGTGACCGGCAAGGCGACGATTGCCGTCTATGTCGGTCCGCTCAAGCCCGGGCGCTATCCGTTCTTTGGCGACTTCCACCAGGACTCGGCGCAGGGCGCCTTGATCGTCCGCTGACAAGGTTTCAAATCAAACTTGAGGAAATGACGTGCGCATGAATGTCGCGGCGCTGGCCGTTGCTTTGCCCCTGATCGCCTGTTCCCCGCTGGCCTTGGCCGGCCCGGCCGACACGGTTTACACCTTGAATGTCGAGAAAGGCGAGACCGAATTCGAATTGCGCGGCGGCTATCGCGACTTTGCCGATGCGCCGAGCGAGCACGCCTTCGTCTTCGATGTCGGCTACGGCGTGACCAACGACTGGCGGACCGAGCTGGTGCTCGAGTATTCGTCCGAGCAGGGCAACCCCGGCAAGCTCGAAGCCTGGGAATGGGAAAACGTGATCCGCTTGACCGAGCAGGGCAAGTACTGGGCCGACGTCGGCCTGTTCGCCGAATACGAGCACGGTTTTTCCGCCAGCCCGGACGTGCTCAAGATCGGACCGATGTTCCAGAAGGACATCGGCGGCACCGTCGCCAACCTGAATCTGCTGTTCGAGCGCGAAGTGGGCAGCGGCTCCGGCGACGCCACCATGCTCGCCTACACCTGGCAGGTGCGTTGGCTGGGCAAGCCGGCGCTTGAATGGGGCGTGCAAGGATTGGGCGAATTGGGCGAAATCGGCCACATCGGAACCGACGACAGCCACAGCATCGGTCCAGCCTTGTTCGGCGTGCACCAGTTCGCCGACGGCAACAAGGTCTCGTACAACGCTGCGATGCTGGCCGGGCTGAACGCGGCCGCGCCGGACGTGACGGCCCGCTTCCAGATCGAATACGAGATGTACTGACGCTACATCCGGAACACGCCGAAGTTCCGGCTTCTGATTGATACCTTCTCGATGGGCGCATTGAGGCTCGCGGAGATCGCCAGACCGAGCACGCGGCGCGTATCGACCGGATCGATCACGCCATCGTCCCAGAGCCGGGCGGTGGCGTAGTAGGGGTTGCCCTGGGCTTCGTACTGCTCGCGGATCGGCGCCTTGAAGCTTTCCTCTTCCTCCGCGCTCCAGGCCTTGCCCGAGGCTTCGATGCCGTCGCGCTTGACCGTCGCCAGCACGCTCGCCGCCTGTTCGCCGCCCATCACGCTGATGCGCGCGTTCGGCCACATCCACAGCAGGCGCGGCCCGTAGGCGCGTCCGCACATGCCGTAGTTGCCGGCGCCGAAGCTGCCGCCGATCAGGACGGTGAACTTGGGCACATTGGCCGTGGCCACGGCGGTGACCATCTTGGCGCCGTCCTTGGCGATGCCGGCGTTCTCGTACTTCTTGCCGACCATGAAACGGTGATGTTCTGCAGGAACACCAGCGGGATGTCGCGCTGGTTGCACAGCTCGATGAAGTGCGCGCCCTTGAGCGCGCTCTCGGAGAACAGAATGCCGTTGTTGGCGACGATACCGACCGGGTAGCCGTGGATGTGGGCGAAGCCGGTGATCAATGTCTTCCCGTACCGTTGCTTGAATTCCTGGAACTCGCTTGCATCGACCAAACGCGCGATGACCTCGCGGACGTCGTAGGGGCGGCGGGTGTCGCTGGGAACGATGCCGTACAAATCCTCGGCGGGAAACGCCGGCTCGCGCGGCTCGGCCAGCGCCAGCGGCATGGGCTTCTGGCGATTGAGGTGGGCGAGGATGTCGCGGGCGATCTGCAACGCGTGGGCGTCGTTCTCGGCGTAGTGGTCGGCGACGCCTGAAACGGACGTGTGCACGTCGGCGCCGCCGAGTGATTCGGCGTCCACGATCTCGCCGGTCGCGGCTTTCACCAGCGGCGGTCCGCCGAGGAAGATCGTGCCCTGGTCCTTGACGATGATCGATTCGTCGCACATCGCCGGCACGTAGGCGCCACCGGCGGTACACGAGCCCATCACCACGGCGATCTGCGGGATGCCCTCGGCGCTCAGTCGGGCCTGGTTGTAGAAGATCCGCCCGAAATGCTCGCGGTCCGGGAAGACTTCGTCCTGCAGCGGCAGGAAGGCGCCGCCCGAATCGACCAGGTACACGCAGGGAAGGCGGTTCTCGCGAGCGATTTCCTGGGCACGGAGATGCTTTTTCACCGTGACCGGAAAATACGTGCCGCCCTTGACAGTGGCATCGTTGGCGACCACCAGCACTTCCTGGCCATGCACGCGACCGATGCCGGTGACGATGCCGGCGCCCGGCGCCTGGCCTTCGTACATGCCTTCGGCGGCGAGCGCCGAGAATTCGAAGAATGGCGAGCCGGGATCGAGCAGGGCGGTGATGCGTTCCCGCGGCAGCAGCTTGCCGCGTTCAACGTGTTTGGCGCGGGCCTTGTCGCCGCCGCCGGTGGCGACCCGTTCGAGGCGGGAATCGAGGTCGGCTACCGCTGCGCGCAAACTCGAGGCATTGGCTTCGAACTCGGGGCTGCGCGGGTCGATCTGGCTGGTCAGGCGGGGCATGTCGGGGGCTCGGCGAAATCAAAGCCCGAGTCTACGGGGCGTCGATGCGAGCGACCAGCCCACGGCGATTACGAACGGCGGGCAACAAAAAAGCCGCCGGCGCGCGCCGGCGGCTTCAGTTTTTGCAGCAGGCTTGCGCCAGCAGAACTTACGGCTTCGGAGCGCCGGCCGGCGGAGCAGCAGCGTCGGCTGCCGGGGCGGTCGCTTCGGCAGCCATCGGAGCAGCGGCAGAAGTGTCGGTCGCCATCGGAGCAGCGGCAGCGTCGGTGGCCATCGCATCGGCCGGGGCAGCGGCAGCGGCGTCGGTTGCGGTCGC
>JANYBA010000041.1 GCA_025360985.1 Gammaproteobacteria bacterium
GCCGCGGTGAATTGCGTCATCAGCCACGACTTGGGCTCGGGAGTCGTAATGCTTTTCCAGAATGTTAGGGTCTGCGCAGCCGACCAAGAGCAGTGCCGCGAATGCAAGGAGAAGTGTGTGGCCCATCTACTTGTGGCTAACTACATGTAGACCCCAAGATGGGGCAATAGACCGTATGGTCGGGTAGGGAAGGGCTTGGGTCAAGGAGAATTCCTACCCTGGATCAAGGCGTTGTCTGACAACAGGGGAAGGTTGGTGCGTGCATCGTCGTGGATATCACGGCAGGAGTGCACCGATATGCAATATCGCGGCGAGAGGACCCCGAATAAAAATGAAGAATGGCGGGAGCTGGAGCCGAAGCTGTTGGATGCAGTTCGCGACCGAATGCGCCTCAAACACTACAGCTTGCGCACGGAAGACGCGTACCTGCAGTGGATCCGCCGCTATATCCTGGACAACGGGAAGACGCATCCGCGGGCAATGGGCGGGGTGGAGGTCGAGGCGTTCCTGACGCGATTGGCGACGAAATCCCGGGTGGCGCCGAGCACGCAGGCGCAGGCCTTGTCGGCCCTGCTGTTCCTGTATCGGGAGGTGCTGGCGGTGGACCTTCCCTGGATGGAGAACATCACTCGGGCGAAGAAGGCGTCGCGGGTGCCGGTGGTCCTGGCGCGCGGGGAGGTGGCGCAGGTGCTGCAACGCATGCAGGGGCGCGAGTGGTTGATGGCGAGCCTGCTCTACGGCAGCGGGCTGCGCTTGATGGAATGCATACGCCTGCGGGTAAAGGACGTCGACTTCGCCCGCAACGAGATCACGGTGCGCGATGGCAAGGGCCGCAAGGACCGGCGCACGGTGCTGCCGGCGGCGTTGGCGTCGCATCTCAAGCGGCAGTGCGACGAAGCTCGCACGATGCACGAACGCGATCTGGACGAGGGCGCCGGAGAGGCTTGGCTGCCGTACGCGCTGGCGCGCAAATATCGGACCGCGGCGCGCGAGTTGGGTTGGCAGTACCTGTTTCCGGCGACGCGGACCAGCAAGGACCCGCTCGACGGCAAGACGCGCCGCCACCACATCGACGAGAAGGTGTTGCAGCGCGCGGTGCACGCGGCGGTGCGCGCGGCCGGGCTGCTCAAGCCGGTGACCTGCCATACGTTCCGGCATTCGTTCGCAACGCATCTGCTGGAAGCGGGCGCGGACATCCGCACGGTGCAGGAATTGCTCGGTCACAAGGATGTGACCACCACGCAGATCTACACGCACGTGCTCAATCGCGGCGCCGGCGGCGTGCTCAGCCCGCTCGATCGTGTTCGCGAAAGTCGGCTGGATGGCGAATGGGCGGAATTGTTCGAGTCGGCGCTGGCGCGCGTGGCCGGCAATGTCGCGGCGGTCAGTCCGGCTTGAGGCTCGACGGCAGCACCACGAAGTCCCCGGTCTATTCCAGGGAATTCATCGCCGCCAGCAGGTCCGGCGGCGGCGCGATCAGCTTGCGTTCCACCAGATGCATCCAGCCACCGGTGCTGGTGACGCGCGCGGCGAGCTTGCCATCGGCCCGGAAGATCTCGTGGCGCAGCAGGAAGCGACTGCCGTCGTCGGCGTGTCCGGCGAGCGCGTAGGTAATGCGGATCTTCTCCTGCAGGCCGACTTCCTTGAAATATTCCACCTCGTCCTTGCGCACCACGGGGCCGACCTGCAAGCGCCGGAATTCCGACATCGGAAATCCGTGTTCGGCCAGGAACATCTGGCGCACGTCCTGCATAAACGACGACGCCACCCGGTGAGGGGTGGCGTCGGTGCTGCTTGTCGAATTGAACCGCGGCGCTCGCGCCGCGTTGAAGCGAGATTACTGGGTGACGGCGTTGTAGGCGTCGACGAAACCCTTGCCGTAGTACGGACCCTTGCCGACCGCGGACTGCGCCAGGCGGGTCTTGAGGTCGCCGACCGAGATGCCCGGGAAGCGCTGCTTGATCAAGGCCGCCACCGCAGCCGCGGCCGGGGCCGCCATGCTGGTGCCGGCGGCCCAGCTGTAGCTGGTCGTGCTGGCACCGCTACCGCGAACGCTGGACAGCACCATGTCGAAGACCCAGCAATTGGTGGTCAGGAAGCCGGCATCGTTGCGCGGAATCGAGCAGAGCTCGTTGGTCGGGTAGGCGAAATCACCGCCCGGAGCAGCGACCCAGATCGCCGAGCTGCCGAAGTTGGTGTACGAGGCCGGGCGCGAGAAGTTCGTTGCGCCGTTCGGGTAACCGACCGCAAAGCCGACCGGGCCGGTGGCGGCGACCGCGATGCCGCTGCCGGATTGCGCCGGGACCGTGATCAAGTTGCCGGAATGATCGAGGTCGAGGGCATTGTTGCCGGCCGAACTGACCACGAGCACATTGCGCGAGGTCGCGTAGTTCACGGCGCGGCCAGTCGAGGCCACCAGCTGACCGGCGCCGGTGTTGCCACCGCCGCGCGGGAACAGCGCGCCCAGGCTCATGTTGATGATGTCGGCGCCACCGCCGCCCTCATTGATCGGGGTCGCCGCGTACAGGATGCCTTCGATGATCGCGGCGAACGAACCGCTGCCGTTGTGCAGCACCTTGACGCCGACAATGGTCGCGTGCGGGGCGATGCCGATGGTGCCGATGCCGTTGTCGGCGGCGGCGATGATGCCGGCCACGTGGGTGCCGTGCCAGAAGGTGCCGACGTCCTGGTTGAAGGCAAAGCCGGGCACGAAGGAGGTGGAATGGGCAACGTCGAAGTTGGGGGCGATATCGACCTGGGTGTTCCAGATGCCGGTGTCGAGCACGGCCACGCGCACGCCGGTACCATCAAAGCCGGCGTTCCAGGCTTGCTGCGCGTGCACGGCAGTCAGGGCCCACTGCGCGTTCGCGAAAGTCTCGTCACCGGCGGTCACGGCGTTCGCATCGAGCGTGATTTCTGGCGCCGTTTTCGTTTGCGGTGCCTGCCACTGCACGGTCATGTCTTCGGCGGCGTTCAGGCCGGCGGCCTGCAGGGCCTTGAGGAAATTATTGGACGTCGACGTGGCCACGGCCAGGCCGGCGCCGTTGCTCTTGAACTCGATCGTGCCGCCGGCCTTGGCGACCATGCCGTCCTGGGCGGTGCCCCAGGTGCCGGACGTGCTGATCACGTATTTCTTCGCGGTGGCAGCGTCGGCCGGCGAAGCGAAGAAGGTCGAAATGGCCAGGGGCAGGGCAAGCAGGGTCCCCGCGATGACTGAACTCGTTTTCATGAAAACTCCCGTAATGGATTGGACGAACCAGGCTTGATGCGGCGCTGCAGCACTACAGCCGATGCAAGGCGCGCGCCACCATAGCACGACCACCAGCCTCCGTCAGTTGGCAGGCGGCGCGTGCTCGCGGGTGGCGGCGAACTCGATGTCTGGCCAGCGTTCTTCGGTCAGTTGCAAGTTCACGCGCGAAGGCGCGAGGTAGACCAGTTCGCCGGCGGCGTCGAGCGCGAGGTGGCCGGCGGCCTTCTCGCGGAATTCCTCGAGCTTCTTGGCGTTCGTCGACTTGATCCAGCGCGCGGTGGCGACGGTGACCGGTTCGAAGCTGGAATCGACGCTGTATTCGTCCTTGAGCCGGTAGGCGACCACGTCGAACTGCAGGGTGCCGACCGCGCCGAGGATCAGGTCGTTGCTCATCAGCGGCCGGAAGAACTGGGTCGCGCCTTCCTCGGAAAGTTGCGCCAGGCCCTTCTGCAATTGCTTGAGCTTGAGTGGGTCGCGCAGGCGGGCGCGGCGGAACAGTTCCGGCGCGAAGTAAGGAATGCCGGTGAAGCTCAGCGCCTCGCCAACCGTGAAGGTGTCGCCGATGGAGATTGTGCCGTGGTTGTGCAGGCCGATGACATCGCCCGGGTACGCGGTCTCCACTATCTCTCTATCGCTGGCCATGAAGGTCAGGGCGTTGGCGAGCTTGACCTCCTTG
>JANYBA010000066.1 GCA_025360985.1 Gammaproteobacteria bacterium
ATTCGCGGGTCATGGCGGTTCCGGACGAGGGTGGGCCCGTGCGAAATCGCACGGCCGCCCACTCTGTCCTTTTGCCGAAGGGGCAGGAAACGGGGTCAGAGTGCCTTTTGTGATGGGCAAAAGGCACTCTGACCCCGTTTCTAAACTCTCAGGCAAAAGGACAGAGTGGGCGGCCGTGCGATTTCGCACGGGCCCACCCTCGTCCGGAACCGCCATGACCCGCGAATCCCTGCGCCAGCTCGAGAACCACGACGCCTTCCTCGAACGCCACATTGGCCCGAATCCCGATGAAATCGTCCACATGCTGGCAACGATCGGCCAACCTTCGCTCGACGCGATGGTCGACGCCATCGTCCCGGCCAATATCAAGCTGGCGCAGCCGCTGGCCTTGCCGGCGCCGGTCACCGAGGTCGAGGCACTGGACAAGATCCGGGAGTTCGCCAAGGACAACCAGGTGTTCCGCAGCTTCATCGGCCAGGGTTACTACGGCACGCTGACGCCGCACGTGATCTTGCGCAACGTGCTCGAGAACCCGGCCTGGTACACCGCGTACACGCCCTACCAGGCGGAAATTTCCCAGGGCCGCATGGAAGCGCTGATCAACTTCCAGACCATGGTCGCCGACCTGACCGGCATGGAAATCAGCAATGCTTCCCTGCTCGACGAGGCCACCGCCGCCGCCGAAGCCATGACCCTGGCCAAGCGCTCGTGCAAGAGCAAGTCGAACGTCTTCTTTGTTTCCGCCGATTGCCACCCGCAAACCATCGCCGTCGTGCGCACGCGCGCCGAGGGCCTCGGCATCGAAGTGCAAGTCGGCGACGACGCCGCGGCGAAGGAAGTCGATGCTTTCGCCGTGTTGCTGCAATACCCATGCACGACCGGCGAAGTGAAGGACTACCGCGCCATCGCCGATGCTGCCCATGCCCGCGGCGCCGTCGTCGCGGCCTCGGCCGACCTGCTCGCCCTGACCTTGCTCGCGCCGCCCGGCGAATGGGGCGCCGACATCGTCGTCGGCAATTCCCAGCGTTTCGGCGTGCCGTTCGGCTTCGGCGGCCCGCACGCCGCCTTCCTCGCCTGCAAGGACGCCTTCAAGCGCTCGATGCCCGGCCGCCTGATCGGCGTCTCCATCGACGCGCTTGGCCAGCCCGCTTATCGCCTGACATTGCAGACGCGCGAGCAACATATCCGCCGCGAAAAGGCGACCTCGAACATCTGCACCGCGCAGGTGCTGCTGGCGGTGATGGCCAGCATGTACGCGGTCTACCACGGCCCGGACGGCCTGCGCCGCATTGCCCGCCGCACGCATCGGCTGGCGAGCCTGTTCGCCGCCGGACTCAAGCAAGCCGGGATCGCCACTCATTCCAATTTCTTCTTCGACACGGTTCATGTCACCGGCGTCGATGCCGGCAAGTTGCACACCGAGGCTCGCGCCAAGAAATTCAACCTGCGCGAAATCGACGGCACCCAGCTGGCGGTCGCCTTCGACGAGACCTCGACCCGCGCCGACCTGGCCGTACTCTGGTCGATCTTTGGCGTCAGCGCCGATGTCGAATCGCTCGATGCCGACGTGGCCGACGCCTTGCCGACTGGCCTGCGTCGCGCTTCGAGCTTCATGCGCCACCCGGTGTTCAACACCTACCACTCCGAGCACGAACTGTTGCGCTACTTGCGCCAGCTCGCCGACAAGGATCTCGCGATGGATCGCACCATGATCCCGCTCGGTTCCTGCACGATGAAGCTCAATGCCACCAGCGAGATGATTCCGGTGACCTGGCCGGAATTCGGGCAGATCCATCCGCTCGCCCCGCCCGCGCAGACCGTCGGCTACCGCGCCCTGGTCGATTCGCTGGAAGCGATGTTGGTCGAATGCACGGGCTACGACGCGGTCAGCCTGCAGCCGAATTCCGGCGCGCAGGGCGAATTCGCCGGCCTGCTGGCCATCCGCGCCTATCACCGCTCGCGCGGCCAAGGCCAGCGCGACATCTGCCTGATCCCGGAATCGGCGCACGGCACCAACCCGGCGTCGGCGCAGATGTGCGGCATGGACGTGGTGGTGGTGAAGTGCGATTCGAACGGCAACGTCGACGTCGCCGACCTGCGCGCCAAGGCCGAGAAGAATTCCGACAAGCTCGCGGCGCTGATGATCACCTATCCGTCCACGCACGGCGTGTTCGAGCAGGCTGTGGTCGAGATCTGCGAGATCATCCACGCCCACGGCGGCCAGGTATACACCGACGGCGCCAACATGAACGCCCTGGTCGGCGTGGCCAAGCCCGGCAAGTACGGCTCCGACGTTTCGCACCTGAACCTGCACAAGACCTTCTGCATCCCGCACGGCGGCGGCGGCCCGGGCGTCGGCCCGACCGCGGTGAAGGCGCACATGGCGCCGTTCCTGCCCCGCACTTCCCCTCTCCCCCCGGGAGAGGGCCAGGGTGAGGGCCAAGTCGGCATGGTGTCCGCCGCAGCATACGGTTCCGCATCGATCCTGCCGATCAGCTGGATGTACATCACCATGATGGGCGCCGAGGGCCTGCGCCGCGCCACCCAGGTCGCGTTGCTCAACGCCAACTACATATCCAAGCGGTTGGCGCCGCACTACCCGACCCTGTACACCGGCCGCAACGGCCTGGTCGCGCACGAATGCATCCTGGATTTGCGCGCGCTCAAGGACGCCACCGGCATCAGCGCCGAGGACGTCGCCAAGCGACTGATCGACTTCGGCTTCCATGCCCCGACCCTGAGCTTCCCGGTCGCCGGCACGCTGATGGTCGAACCGACCGAGAGCGAAGCCCTGCCCGAACTCGACCGCTTCATCGACGCCATGATCCAGATCCGCGAGGAGATCCGCGCGATCGAACAGGGCCTGATGGATCGCGAAGACAATCCGCTCAAGAACGCGCCGCACACCGCTTCGATGGTGATGGCAGAAGAGTGGACGCACGCCTACCCGCGCGAACTGGCCGCTTTCCCGCTGGCCTCGCTCAAGCAGAGCAAGTACTGGTCGCCGGTCGCACGCGTGGACAACGTCTACGGCGACCGCAACATCATGTGCGCCTGCGTGCCGATGGCGGCCTACCTGGAGCCGGCTAGCGCTCCCAGCGCGGAATGACGTTGGTTTCCGCGGCGGCCAGCGCCAGCCACTCGACCATCAAGGGGTGGCCGAGCAGCTGGTCGAGGTAGGCCTTGGATTTTCCGGCCAATTCGACGCCGTAAGTCTGGAAGCGCGTCGCGATCGGCGCGAACATGACGTCGGCACAGGAGAATTCGCCGAACAGCCACGGCCCGCGTTCGCGGCCGGCCGTTGCCCAGATGGCGACCGCCCGGGCGATGTCTTCTTCGACTTCGGGCGTCCGCTCGGCGGCGACGCCGCGGGCCCGGGTATTGACCGGCATGGCGTTGCGCAGTGCGTTGAATCCGGAATGGATTTCACCGCACCAGCTGCGCGCGCGGGCACGGTGGC
>JANYBA010000130.1 GCA_025360985.1 Gammaproteobacteria bacterium
CCATCGAGGCGTTTCGCGAGCGCCGCCAGCGCCGCGTCATCGGTCACGTCGACACCGCTTTCGATGCGCGCGCCGGATTTTCGAAGCGCGTCGCTGTCATGGCGGCAGGCGGCGATCACATCGTCGCCGCGCTCGCGATGCTGCTGCACGAGCGCCAGGCCAATGCCACGGTTGGCGCCGGTGACGAGGACGGTGGCCATGACGGCTCCAGAAGCGGAAGGCCGTCGGATTGTAATGCCTCAGTGTCGCGCCAGCCTCGGCCAGGCCCAGGCCAGCACCATGCCCTCGGCGCCCAGGCGCTTCTGGAAGCGATAACCGGCGATGCGCGGAACGGCTCGTCCCCGGCCCGGGTCGGCGCAGGCGGCGCGTCGGTAGGATCGATTTCATTCATGGCGTCGTTGGCCACACCACTACGACTATGCTACTGCCTTATTTGCTGAATGATCGGCGCCAGCTCGACCGATGGATGACAGGCGGTGTGCTCGTCGTTGGGAATTTTTCCGGCCGGGCAGGCGATGCAGCGCCCGGGCTGGCGCGGATTGCGGATCTTGTCGCCGGTGCAGACCTTGCCGCAGGCGAGCGGCACGCCATCGGCGTCGAGGGCGCCCGGCGTGCAGGCCGGTATCGGCAGGAAGCCACTGGCGACACAACTGCCGCCGGCCTCGGAGTGCGCTCCGGCCGGGCAGGGCTTGCAGTAGCCACCGACGATCTGGGTGTTGGCCGGACAAACTTCGCAAGAATAAATATCGCCGGGCGGATGCGCCTGGCCGGCGAAGCATTGCATTTCCGGGAAGGCGATCGAGCAGAAATCATCGCCGCCTTTCGAGTGCGCGCCCTGCGTGCAGGCTTCGCAATAGCCGCCTTCCTTGCGCTGCGTATCGGGCGGACACACGCCGCACTGATCGCTGCCGGGGAGCAGGCCCTGGCCGGGCGGGCAGGCGTCGGCCTTGCACGTGCTGGCGTAGTCGGAGTGCCAGCCGCTGGGGCAGGCCTCGCAGTTATTGCCGGCCTGTTGCGTGTCCGGCGGGCAGGCGTTGCAATTGAGGCCGTCGTAGATGCGGCCAGGCGGGCAGATGTTCTGGCAGCCGTTGACCGGTCCGACCTCAACCTTTTCCCAGGTGGCGCAGCACTTCGAATTGGCGCCGATCTCGCCGTTCCACTTGTCCTTGTTCTGGCAGGGGTTGGTGACCGAACCGGTGCCGCCCATCAGAACGCAGGCGGTGCCGTCGGCATTGGGGCCGTAGATATCGGAGCCGCTCTGCTTCTGGACGTTTTCGCACGACTGACAGGTGCCGCCCTGAAGCGCCTGGCTCGGCGGGCAGGCGAGGCAGGTGTAGGTCGGACTGTTGAAAACAGCGCCGTAGTCGTAGAACTTGCCGTCGGCGTAGACCCGCGTCGGCGAGGGACAGGAGCAGGTTTGCACATGCAGGCCCGGCGGCAACGCGGAGCCGTCCCAGGCGTGCCAGGACGCGCCGATCGGTTGTCCGGTCACCTTGCAGGGCGCCACATCGTAAGCACTGGTCGGCGCGCCGCCGTTGCCCACTCCCGCGCGCGGATCGTGATCGCTACCGGCCAGTCCCCAGAGCGTGCTGAAACCCAATGCGTCGCCGGCCTTCTCCAGGCCGCTGAAGACCGGGGCGCTCGGGTCGAAGGCCTTGGCGCAGGAGACCACGTCATCGACAAGATCCTTGATCTTGTCGGCGATGCCGCTGTCGGCGACCGCGCAACCGCAATTCAGATAGCTGCTGACCACGTTGACGTCGGCAACCGCGAGCAATTGCTGAGCGGCGGGCGAATTGGTATTGCTCAGTATCGACGAGCATTGGCCGGGCGCGAGCGCGCCGCCGACTTCAATCGAGGTCAGCGATGCAGCTACGGCCTGGAAGGCCGGATCGTCGAAATGAGCAAGGCACTCGCCATGGTCCTTGACGAACTTGTAGGCGAGATTGACGTCGGACGGTTTGAAGAACGTCGCCAGGTCGTAGCAGGCCTGCACGCCGGCCTGGGCCTGGCCGACGAAGGCGAAACCAATCAGCAGAACCGATAGACTGAAGCCCAATCGGCGCGAGGCAGCGCGGGCGGATTTCATGGCATTACCGGCCGATTTGTCGAAGGATCGGGAGGGAGTGCGGACAGGCTCTTCGGCGTTCAACGGTAACCTCGCGTCGAAATCGGGTACGGAGTGTTGCCGGCTGCCGCCTCAGCCTCTCACAGTTGAGCGGGAATTGCCAGTTGAACGCCCGGGAACGGAGATCATCTTTCCAAGCATCGATCGTCGAAGTGGGGTAGATTTTTTGCTCGCGGCGCCGGGGCCATGAATCGGCGATCGGCGACTGTCTTGTCTGAGTCGGAGGCTTCAGCATGCGCTCGAAATCGCTTCTGGCCGCCATCGGCGGATGCTTGCTGGTTCTTCCCCTGTCCTCCTTTGCGCAGGCAGCGGCCGCGCTGGCCACTGCCCCGGTCGAAGATCCGGTCGCGACTTTGGTCGGCCGCCTGGACCTCGAAAAATACAAGGCGACCATCAAGGGCCTGACCGCCTTCGGCGATCGCCGGCAAGGGACCGAGCGCAACCGCAAGGCGGTCGACTGGATCGAAGCGCAGCTCAAGAGCTACGGCTGCGGCGATGTCCAGCGGCTGCACTACACCTACACGACCACGCCATCGCCGCCGCGCACCGAAACGACCGTGGCGCCGGTGATCGCTTCCGGGGAAATCCGTGCGGGCGTCGGCGGCTCGCGCTACCGCGGCGTCACCCGCGTCACCGGCGTCAACACCGACCCCGACCTGCAGCCGGACGAAAGACTGCGCGAGCTCAATCGCGAACCGGCCAGCGATGGCCCGCGCGACGAGGTCTACTGCACGAAAGTCGGCAGCACGCATCCGGACGAGATGTACATCGTCGGCGGTCACATGGACGGCCATGGCTGGGGCGAGGCGGCCAACGACAACGGTTCCGGCGCCGCGCTGGTGATGGAGCTGGCGCGTGTAATGAGCATGCCCGGCGTCAGGACCGAGCGCTCGATCCGCTTCGTGCTCTGGAACAACGAAGAGACCGGCTTGAACGGCGCCAAGGCCTATGTCGAACAACGCGCCGCGCTGCAGGGCATTGAAGCGCCGGCCGGCTCGGGCAAATACCCGGAACCAAAATGGCTGG
>JANYBA010000143.1 GCA_025360985.1 Gammaproteobacteria bacterium
CCGCGCCTGGGACCTGGACCCGCTCAACCACGCCCGCGACGGTGGCCCAATCTCGACGCTGCTCGGGCTGCGCCGTTACCCGGAAGCGATCGAACAGACCAATCTGGACACGGCGCGCTTCCCGAATGAAGCCGACGGCTATTTCGCCCGCGCGCGCTTGCAGGGTCGCCTTGCGCACAGCCTCGAACCACTGCGCGCGGCGCTGCGCGACCGTGGCGCCTTGCTCGACACGGCGACACACAAGGCGACCGAGGCCGAGATTGCCGAAGATGAGGGGCGTTACATCGATGCCGTGCAACTGTGGAGCCAAGTGCCGGCGTTTGATCCGTTGGCCCGCGCCAAGCGCATCGGGCTGCTGTATCTTGCCGCTGGCGATGCCGCTCGTGCCCGACAGGAATTCCTGCGCGGCGAGCGCAACGTGACAGACCGGAAAAAAACCAGAGACTTGTCGAGCGACCTGGAGAATCTTGCGATCGTCCAGTCGCTTCTTGGCAAACATCTGGAAGCACTGGCCACCATCGAACAGGCGCGGAATTTCTCCCCGGAGAAAACCGATGCTGTCAACGGGCCGCGAATCTCCTTCGTGCGCAGCCTCATCCTGGTGCGGGCCGGCCGCCGCGAAGAAGGCTATGCCGAAGCCGATCGCCTGCTACATGTGCCGTTCGGCTCGCCGTTCGGTGATTTTTTCGGCCCGCAAGACACCTGGGAACTCATACCGGAAGCGAAAGACCCGCACTTCGACGCACTGATCAACCACCCGCCGCGGCTGTGACGTCGCCGGTCTGCAAGCGCCACAACGCGGCGTAGGCGCCATTGCGTTGCAGCAGTTCGTCGTGGGTGCCACTTTCGACGATTCGGCCGGCTTCAAGCACGTGGATGGCGTCGGCCTGGCGCACGGTCGACAGGCGATGCGCGACGATCAACGTCGTGCGCTGGTGCGAGATCCGCGCCAGCGAACGCTGGATCGCCGCCTCGGTTTCGTTGTCCACCGCCGACGTCGCTTCGTCGAGCACCAGCACCGCCGGGTCGCGATACAGCGCGCGGGCCAGGGCGATGCGCTGGCGCTGGCCGCCGGACAATTGCGCGCCGCGTTCGCCGACCGGGCTGTCGTAGGCCTGCGGCAACTTCGCGATGAAATCGTGCGCTTCGGCGGCGCGTGCCGCTGCTTCGACCCGGGCAAGATCCGGCGCGCGTTCGCCATAGGCGATGTTCTCGGCGACGCTTCCGTCGGTCAGGAACGGCTCCTGGGCGACGTAGCCGATGCTGCGGCGCAAGGCCGCCGGATCGAGCGCGGCGATATCCTCGCCGTCGAACAGGATCCGTCCCGAGGCCGGGTCGATGAAGCGCAGCAACAGTTTCAACAAGGTGCTCTTGCCGCCGCCGGTGCCGCCAACGAGGGCCACGGTCTGGCCGGCGGGAATATTCAAGCTGATCTGGCTGACCGCGACGCGGCCGTCGTAGTCGAAGCCGACGTTCTCATACGTGACCGTGCCGCGCGCCGGCGTCGGCGGAGCCTGCGTTCCGCGCACCGGCACCGGCGTGTCGAGCAGGTCCATCACGCGGTTCACCGAGGCCATCGCCCGTTGGTAGAGGTCGGTCATTTCCGCCAGATGCGTCAAGGGCCAGAGCAGGCGCTGGGTCAGGTACACCAAGGCCGAATAACTGCCGACGCCGAGTTTTCCGTTCAAGGTCAGCCAGCCGCCGTAGAGCAGGGTGGCGACGAAACCAGTCAGCACCGCCATGCGAATCACCGGCGTGATCGCCGAGGAAAACCGGATCGCCTCGGCGTTGCGGGCGCGGTAGGCGTCCGACGCCGCGCGCACGTGTTCGGCTTCGAAGCGTTCGGCGGTGTAGGCCTGGATCGTGGCCATGCCGGCGAGGTTGTTGGCGAGCCGGTTCGACACCGTCGCCGCCGCTTCGCGCGCCGCCGCGTAGCGCGGATACAGCCGGCGCTGGAACCAGAAGGCACCGAAAAGGATCAGCGGGATCGGCAGCAGGGCGAGCACGGCAAGATCGGAGGTGAGCACGAAAAACACCGCGCCGACCATCAGCGAGGAACAGAACACCTGGATCAGGTCGTTGGCGCCGGTATTGAGGAAGCGCTCGATCTGGTTGACGTCCTCGTTCATCAGCGCCATCAGCCGGCCGCTGCGTTCGCGGGCGATGAAATCCGGCGACGATTGCTGCACGTGCGCATACGCGGCCTGGCGCAGCTCGTGCTGCAGGTCCTGGGCCAGCACCCGCCACTTGAGCGAATACAGGTACTGGAACAGCGACTCGAACACCCAGACCAGGACGGTCAGGGCGACCAGCACGTAGAGCTGGCGCATTGGTTCGCCCAGGCCGAGCCGGGCCAGGAACGAGGCGCGTCGGTTGACCACCACGTCCACCGCCACGCCGATCAGTAATTCGGGCAGGACGTCGAAGAACTTGTTGAGCACGGAATAAATCGTGCCAAGCACGGCATCGCGCCGGTACGGGCGGGCGAAGGCGGACAGGCGTTTCAGCGGGTGCATGGCGGGCCCGGCGGCGACAAATCGATCAGCCATTCTCGCACGCGCTACACTGGCCCCATGCTGATCGCCTTCAACAAGCCCTATGGCGTGCTTTGCCAGTTCACCGACAGCCACGAGCCGCCGCGACCGACGCTGGCCGACTTCGGCCTGCCACCCGCGGTCTACGCGGCCGGGCGCCTGGACGCGGATTCCGAAGGCCTGCTGCTGTTGTCCGACGACGGCGCCCGCATCGCCCAGGTCAGCTCGCCGAAATTCAAGTGGCCCAAGACCTACCTGGTGCAGGTCGAAGGCATCGCCACCGATGAGCAGATGAAGGCCCTGCGCCAGGGCGTGTCCTTGAACGACGGCCCGTCCGAGCCGGCGAAAGTGGCGCGGCTCGACCGCGAGCCCGACTGGTTGTGGCCGCGCGATCCGCCGGTGCGTTTTCGCAAGACCGTGCCCGATGGCTTCCTGGAGTTGACCATCCGCGAAGGCCGCAATCGCCAGGTCCGGCGCATGACCGCCGCGGTCGGTTTGCCGACGCTGCGCCTGGTGCGCATTTCGGTCGGCCCGCACCGGCTCGACGGCCTCGCGCCCGGGCGCTGGCGCACCGAGCCGGTGTAGGGGCCTTCCATGCGGCTGCCCGCCGACCGGCACTTTTCGCCATTGAAGGCCACCTGATGGATCTGCAGACCGTCGTCGACTATGCCCAGCTAGTGTCCGCCGCCACGGTACTGGGTGGCACGATCTTCGGCTTGGTCCAGTTGCGGGAGTTCAGGAAACAGCGGCGCGAGGCCATCGCGGGCGAATTGATGAAAACCTTCATGAGCCCCGAGTTCGTCCAGGCATCGGCTGCCATCCTGAAGCTGCCCGATGGGGTTTCCGCCGCCGACCTGCGCGGCGCCGGAGACGCAGTGGAACGGGCGGCGATCCTGGTGGAGACCACATTCGAGACCATGGGCTTGCTGGTGTTCGAGCGGATTACGCCGTTTCCTCTGGTCTTGGACTTGGCTGGCGGTACGGTCGTTCTGATGTGGCGCAAGTTGCACGTCTGGCTGGCCGAACTGCGGGTGGAACTGGCGAATCCGTCGGATGGTGAGTGGTTCCAGTGGTTGGCCGAGCAGTGCGAACATCGGAAGGCGACCAAGCTACCCGCGCACCTGTTGCATCGCGATTGGATACCGTGAGGCGATCTGGAAAGGCCATGTTCAAGGACCACTTCTCCGGCCACGCCGCCGCCTACGCGCAGGCGCGGCCGACCTATCCGCCGGCGCTGTTCCAATGGTTGGCCACGCAATGCCCGCGGCGCGAACTGGCCTGGGACGCCGGTTGCGGCAATGGCCAGGCGAGCACGGCATTGGCGGAATATTTCTCCGCAGTATTCGCCGCCGACCCGAGCGCGACGCAAATCGCCGCGGCCAATCCGCATCCGAAAGTGCGTTACGCGGTCGAACCGGCCGAGCAGTGTTCGCTTGCCGATGGCAGCGTCGATCTGGTCACGGTCGCGCAGGCCCTGCACTGGTTCGATTGCGACCGCTTCTTCGCCGAGGTCCGGCGCGTGCTCACGGCGACCGGCCGCATCGCGGTCTGGTGCTACGAACGTTCGGGCGTGTGTCCCGAAGTGGATGAAGTCTTCATGCGTCTCTACCAGGGCGAGCTCGATGCCTGGTGGCCGCCGGAGCGCCGGCATATCGAAGCCGGTTACGCGACCCTGCCGTTTCCGTTCGAGGTCATCCCCGCGCCCGAGTTCGACCTGCGCTGCGACTGGACGCTGGCGCAATACCTGGCTTACCTGCGCAGCTGGTCGGCGGCGCAGCGCTATCTCAAGGCGACCGGCCGCGACGCCGTCGCTGGCATCGAAGCCGACCTGGCCGATGCCTGGGGCGATCCGGCGCGCACGCGAATCGTGCGCTGGCCCATGAAAGTGAAATTCGGCCACCCGTGAGCCCGGGATTGCACCACCCTGCGCTAGACTCGCCGGACCCGTTTCGACGATGGAGCCCGCCATGATCTTCCGCCCCTTGGCCCTGGTGTTGACGATGTGCCTGTTGCCGATTGCACCGATCGCGCAGGCGGCGCCCGACGCCAAGGCCACCGCCGCCCTGCACGCCCTGTTCGATGCCGATTACGAGCGCCAGCTGCGCGAAGAACCGCTCGGCGCCAGCTTCCTCGGCGACGACCGCTACAACGACAAGATGCCCGACCTGAGCCCGGCGGCGACGGCAGCGCACCAGCAAGCGGTGCGCGATTCCCGCCAGACCTTGCTCGCCATCGATCGCAAGCTGCTCAGCGAAGCCGACCAGCTCAACTACGACATCTACCTGCGCGATCTCGATGAGGGCATCGCCGGTTTCCGCTTCCACGACGAGTACATGCCGGTCAGCCACCAGGGCGGCGTGCACACCTTCGCCGACGGCATGCTGCAGGGTCTGCGCTTCGAAAAAGCCAAGGACTATTCCGACTGGATCGCGCGCTTGCGCGCCTATGGCACCTACACCGACCAGACCATCGCGCTGATGCGCCAGGGCATCGCCAGCGGCTGGCTGCGGCCGAAGGCGATCATGCAGAGGGTGCCGGCACAGATCGCCGGCCAGATCGTCGCCAACCCGGAAGACAGCGCGTCCTATTCGCCGTTCAAGGCGATGTCGGTGAACGTGTCGGCAGCCGACCAGGCGCGCCTGCGCGCCGAAGCCAAGGCCGCGGTCGTCGACGTCGTGTTGCCGGCGCTCAAGCGCTTCCAGACCTTCTTCAACAACGAGTACCTGCCCAAGTGCCGCGATTCGGTCGCCGCCGGCGACCTGCCCGACGGCAAGGCCTATTACGATTTCCTCGCCGCTTCCTACACCACCACCGACCTCAGCGCCGCGCAGATCCACGAGATCGGCCTGAAAGAAGTGGCGCGCCTGCACGACGACATGGAAAAGATCCGGGTCGAAGTCGGCTTCCAGGGCGACCTGCAGGCGTTCTTCACCTATCTGCGCAACGATCCGAAGTTCCACTACAACGACGGCGCGCAACTGCTGATGGCCTACCGCGCCCTGGCCAAGCGCATCGATCCGGAGTTGCCGCGCCTGTTCGGTACGCTGCCGCGCGCGCCCTACGGCGTCGTGCCGATCCCCGACGCCCTGGCGCCGGACACCACCACCGCCTACTACCAGGCGGGCTCGGCCGACGGCCGCCGCGCCGGCAACTACTACGTCAATCTGTACAAGCCCGAGACGCGCCTGATCTGGGAAATGGTGCCGCTGACCCTGCACGAATCGGTGCCCGGCCACCATCTGCAGATCTCGATCGCCAACGAATTGCCGGAGCAGCCGATGTTCCGCCGCCAGGCCGGCTTCACCGCCTATGTCGAAGGCTGGGCGCTGTACGCCGAGCAACTCGGCTACGACGTCGGCCTTTATTCCGACCCCTACGACCGGATGGGCCAGAAAGCTTACGAAATGTGGCGTGCGGTGCGCCTGGTCGTGGACACCGGCATGCATGCGCAAGGCTGGTCGCGCCAGCAGGCGATCGATTATTTCAAGGCCAACGATCCCAAGTCCGAGCACGACATCACCAACGAGATCGACCGCTACCTCGCTACGCCCGGCCAGGCCCTGGCCTACAAGATCGGCCAGATGAAGATCAGCGAGCTGCGCGCCAAGGCCCAGGCAAAACTGGGCGATCGCTTCGACCTGCGCGCCTTCCACGACGAATTGCTCGGCGCCGGCGCGTTGCCGCTGTCGGTGCTCGAGACGCGCATGAACGCCTGGCT
>JANYBA010000181.1 GCA_025360985.1 Gammaproteobacteria bacterium
GCCACGTTGCCGCCGCTCTGCCGCACCAGCAGCACGCGCTGGCCTTCATGAACCAGCGTGCGCTCGCCTTCCAGGAACTGCTTGAGATCGACCACCGGCAACAGCGTGCCGCGGACGTTGGCCACGCCAAGCATCCACGGCTGCGCGCCCGGCACCGGGGTGATCGGCGGCAGCGACAGGATCTCCATGATTTCGTCGAACGACGACACCAGCCGACGCTGGCCGAGCCGGAAGCCGACGCCGCGCCAGTGCCCCGCCGCCTCGACCATTTCCGGCCGGCCGACTTCGTGCGCGAGCGAACGCTGCTCGTAGTCGGCGAGCATCTCGAAAGAGTCGATGCGCTTGCGGGTATTCTGCTTGGCCATGTCGGGCTCAGGCTCCGAGCAGGTACTTGCGGATCGCGCCGAGCAACTCGTCGCGGGTGAAGGGTTTGGTCAGGTACTGGTCGGAGCCGACGATGCGGCCGCGCGCCTTGTCGAACAGGCCGTCCTTGGACGACAGCATGATCACCGGCGTGCCCTTGAACATCTGGTTGTTCTTGATCAGGGCGCAGGTCTGGTAGCCGTCCAGGCGCGGCATCATGATGTCGACGAAAATGATCTGCGGCTGCTGGTCGGCGATCTTGGCCAGCGCCTCGAAGCCATCGGTCGCGGTGACCACGTCGCAACCCTCCTTTTTCAGGAGCGTTTCCGCCGTCCTGCGGATGGTCTTGGAATCATCGATGACCATGACGCGCAAGCCGCTGTAGTTGGATTCTTCCATCTTGCTCCCCATTGCGCGCCGGCTATCGGCGGCGACCCGCGAACGCGGGCCACTGGCCTTATATCCCAGCGTAGCGCAAAAGTGTCAAGCAGGTACGCGGAATGCCTTGTCTTTCCGTGACCCCCTGCACGTTGTCCCGACGGCCCTGCTAGGCTAGAGGGCGCCAGCACTTCCAACCGGATTGCGCCATGCCCTTGCACGTGGCCGTGGTCATGGACCCGATCGGGTCCATCAAGATCGCCAAGGACACCAGTTTCGCCATGTTGCTGGAGGCCCAGCGCCGTGGCCATCCGCTGCATTACGTCGTCCCCGGAGGACTGGGCATCGCCGGCGGCCGGGCGATCGCGCGAAGCGCCCCGCTGGGCGTCGCCGAGGACGTCGATGCCTGGTATCGCCTGGGTCCAGTGCAAACCCGACCGCTCGCGGAAATGGACGTCGTGCTCATGCGCACCGATCCGCCGGTGGACGCGGCCTACCTGCACGACACCCATATCCTCGGGCTGGCCCAGTCCGAAGGCGTGTTGGTGGTCAACGATCCCCGCGGACTGCGCGACCTGAACGAGAAGCTCGCCACCCTGCTCTTCCCGCAGTGCTGCCCACCGACCCTGGTCAGCCGCGATTTCGCCGCCTTGCGCGCCTTCGTGGCGGAACACGGCCATTGCATCCTCAAGCCGCTCGACGGCATGGGCGGGCGCTCGATCTTCCAGGTCCGGGCCGGCGATCCCAACCTCAATGTCATCCTGGAGACGCTGACCGAGTCCGGGCGGCAGCTGGCCCTGGCGCAGCGCTACCTGCCCGAGATCAAGGACGGCGACAAGCGCATCCTGCTGATCGATGGCGAGCCGGTCGACTACTGCCTGGCGCGGATTCCCCAGGGCGACGAATTCCGCGGCAACCTGGCTGCCGGCGGCCGCGGCGAGGGCCGGCCCCTGAGCGACCGCGACCGCTGGATCGCCGCCGAGGTCGGGCCGGAGCTGCGGCGCCGGGGCATGCTGTTCGTCGGCCTGGACGTCATCGGCGACTACCTGACCGAGGTCAACGTCACCAGCCCCACCTGCGTGCGCGAGCTCGACACGCAGTTCGGGCTGAATATCGCCGGCCAGCTGTTCGACGTCATCGAGGCCCGGTGCGCCCAGCGGTCCCGGTGACCATCCCGGATCCCGTCCCCGCCGCCGTTACGCCCGGACCCAGGATCGGCCCGCGCGAACGCTTGTCGGCGACCCTGGCGCTTTCCTCGATCTGCTTCGGCGTGCTCATCCTCGGTGTGGGCTTCGCCCGTGAAGACGCGGCGCCGGTCGTCCCGACCCTGGACGTGATCCTGACCCAGACCTCGACCCCGGACGCACCCGACCAGGCCGATTTCATCGCCCAGGCGAACAACCGCGGAGGCGGTGACCGCGACCGCGCCCAGCGGCCGCGGGAATCCCAAGTCTCCCGGATCCCCAAGCCGCAGGCCGGCATCGCCCCCGCGCCGATGTCGGCGCGCGCGCCGCCGCCGGCGCCGGACCCGGTGCAACGCCTGTTGACCACCCGTGGCCAGAGCGCCGACAAGGTGCCCATGCCCGAGGACACCCAGCCGGTCGTGGCCACCCCGATGCCGGCCGGCCAGTTGCTCATGCCGCAGAACCTGGAGATGGCGCGGCTCTCGGCCGAGATCGACCGCCGGCAGGACCTCTATGCCCGGCGACCGAAGCGCAAGTTCATTTCCGCCAGCACCCGCGAATACGAATACGCGACCTACATGCGCGCCTGGGTCGAAAAGGTCGAGCGGGTCGGCAACCTGAACTACCCGGTCGCCGCGCGCCGGCAGGGGCTGACCGGGCTGGTCCTCATGACCGTCTCCGTGCGCCGCGACGGCAGCGTCGAGGGCGTGTTGATCAACTCCTCGAGCGGCCACACGGTGCTCGACGCCGCCGCGATCCGCATCGTCCACCTGGCCGAACCCTTTCCGCCCCTGCCCAAGGGCAAGGACGAGGTCGACATCCTCGACATCACCCGCACCTTCCGCTTCGTCGACGGCAACGTCGACAGCAATTAGCCGCCCGACAACAAGGCGCGCAGCACCGCCATCCGCACCGGGAGGCCATTGCCGACCTGCTCGAAGATCACCGATTGCGGGCCGTCGGCGACGGCATCGGCGATTTCCACGCCCCGGTTCATCGGCCCCGGATGCATCACGATGGCGTCGGGGCGGGCGCGGCGCAGGCGCTCGGGCGTGAGTCCGAAATCCGCGAAGTAGCCCTCCAGCGAGGGCACCAGACCCTGCTCCATGCGTTCGCGCTGGAGCCGCAACATCATCACGGCGTCGACGCCTTCGAGCGCGGCATCGAATTCCGGAACGACCTGGCAGCCGCGCAAGGTGGCGTCGTCGGGCATCAGCTTGGCCGGTCCGCAGACGCGGATCTCGCCGGTTCCCAGCGCGCGCAGGGCGTGCAGGTCGGAGCGCGCCACCCGCGAATGCAGGATGTCGCCGCAGATCAACACCTTGAGCTTCGAAAAATCGCTGCCCTTGTGCTGGCGCAGCGTGAGCATGTCGAGCAATCCCTGGGTGGGATGGTTGCTGCGGCCGTCGCCGGCGTTGATGAACGCGGTGTCGGGCCGGGCGCCGGCCGCGAGCCCGGCGATCGCGCCGTCCTGCGCGTGCCGCACCACGAAGGCATCAACGCCCATCGCTTCGAGCGTCCGCATGGTGTCGAGCGGGCTTTCGCCCTTGCTGGTGGACGAGGTCGAGACGTCGAAATTCAGGATGTCGGCGCCGAGCCGGACCGCGGCGAGCTGGAAGGAACTTCGGGTCCGGGTCGAAGTTTCGAAGAACAGGGTGCAGACGCTGCGCCCGGCCAGCACTTGCCGGTAGACCATGCCGCCGTGGGCGTGCGGTCGCAGCGCTTCGGCCGACTCGAGGAGTTCCTCGATGGTCGCCGCTGGCAGGCCGTCGAGCGAGATGAGATGGCGCAGGCGGCCGTCGGGGTGTAGTTGGGAAACGCTCATGCGGACTCAGTCCTCGGCCAAGGCGATGCGGGAATCCGGCTCGGACAGCCAGCGCTCCAGGATGACGGCAGCGGCCAGCGCGTCGAGCCGCGAGGCTTCGTGGCGGCGCCGGTTGCCACTGGCGCGGCCGGCGGCGAAGCGTTGCGCGGCCTCGATCGAACTGGCGCGTTCGTCCACCTGTTCCACCGGCAGGCGATAGCGCTGTTGCAGTTGCCTGGCGAAAGCGCGAGCCATGAGTCGGACCGGTTGGTCGCCGCCATCCAGCGTTGCGGGGTCGCCGACTACCAGCCGCTGCGGCCGCCATTCCTTCATCCAGCGATCCAGCGCCGGCCAATCCGGACCGGCTTCGAAGACATCGAGCACGCCGACTTCGCGCGCGCTCGCCGACACCGTATTGCCGACCGCTACCCCGATGCGCCTGGCGCCGACGTCGAAGGCGAGCAGGGTTTGGGCGGGGGCGGCCATGTTCAGGCGTGGCCCACGGCGTCGGACAGGAGATCGAGGTCGACGCCGATGGCGCCGGCCGCCGCGCGCCAGCGCGCCTCGAGCGGCGTATCGAAGACCACGGCCGGATCGGCCGGGCCGGTCAGCCAGGCGTTGTCGACGAGTTCGACCTCGAGCTGGCCCGCGCCCCAGCCGGCGTATCCCAAGACGACGATGCAGCGCGCCGGACCTTCGCCGCGCGCCAGGGCTTCGAGCACGTCGCGCGAATTGGTGACCGCCAGTCCGTGACCGAAACGCAGGGTCGAGCCCCAGTCGCGGGCATCGTCGTGCAGCACGAAGCCGTGGTCGGGATTGACCGGGCCGCCGAGCAATACCGGCTGGCTGGCGACTTCCGGCAAGGAGGTGTCGATGCCCATCTGGCGCAGGATTTCGCCGAGCAGGAAATCGGACCGGCGATTGATGGTAAGCCCCATCGCCCCGTCCTGGTCGTGCTGGCAAAGCAGGGTCACTCCGCGGGCGAAATTGGGATCGGCCAGCGACGGCATGGCGATCAGGAAGTGGTCGGCCAGGAAGGCATCTGCCGGGGGCGACGGCGAACTCATGACGCTATTGTAACCCCCGGCCCGGGCCGCGCCGCGCTAACATCGGCGCCTCGCCCACCCGGATGCATCCCATGCGCCTTCACCCGCTCACCATCATCGTTTCCTGCCTGCTTGCCGGGTCCCTGGCCGGCTGCAAACCAGCCGCCGAAGCGCCCGCGCAGGCCACCGCGCCGGCGGCGCCCGCCGAGCCGTCCTACGCCAGCCAGAGCCTCGCCAAGTTCGTCAGCGTGCCGCTGACCGCCGACCTGTCCGGCTACGACGCCCAGGACAAGCAGATGCTCGCCCTGCTGGTCCAGGCCTGCGATGTGATGAACACGCTGTACTGGCAGCAGCTGACCGGCGACAAGGCGGCCTTGTTGGCTCGGGTCACCGACCCCGAGACACGCCGCCTCGTTGAGCTCAACTACGGCGCCTGGGATCGCCTGAACGACGACAAGCCTTTCGTCGATGGCATCGGTCCGCGCCCGCCTGGCGCGACGTTCTATCCGACCGACATGAGCAAGGAAGAATTCGAAGCCGCCGACCTCGCCGACAAGAAAAGCTGGTACACCCTGCTGCGCCGCGACAGCGCCGGCAAGTTGATCACGGTGCCCTTCCACGAAGCCTACAAGGATGACCTCGCCAAGGCCGCCGTGCTGTTGCGCCAAGCCGCGCCGCTGAGCAAGGACAAGGGCTTCGGGAATTACCTGAACATGCGCGCCGATGCCCTGTTGTCCGACAACTTCCAGCCCAGCGACCTGGCCTGGATGGACATGAAGAACAACTCGGTCGACATCGTCATCGGCCCCATCGAGACCTACGAGGACCAGGTGTTCGGCTACAAGGCCAGCTACGAAGGCCTTGTGCTGCTCAAGGACCTGGCCTGGAGCGAGCGACTGGCCAAATTCGCCAAGTTCCTGCCGGAACTTCAGCGCGGATTGCCGGTGCCGGCGAAGTACAAAGCCGAAAAGCCCGGCAGCGCCGCCGACCTCAACGCCTACAACGCGATCTTCTACGCCGGCGACGCCAACATCGGCGCCAAGACCATCGCCATCAACCTGCCCAACGACGAGGAAGTGCAGCTCAGGAAAGGCAGCCGCCGCCTGCAGCTGGAAAACGTCATGCAGGCCAAGTTCGACAAGATCCTGTTGCCGATCGCCCAGGTGCTGATCGCCGAGGACCAGTTGCCGAACATCACTTTCGATGCTTTCTTCGAGGGCACCATGTTCCACGAAGTCGCGCACGGCCTCGGCATCAAGAACACGCTCGACGGCAAGGGCACGGTCACCCAGGCGCTGCAGGAATACGCCAGCAGTTTCGAGGAGGGCAAGGCCGAAGTGCTCGGCCTGTACCTGATCACCGCACTCAGCGAAAAAGGCGCGCTCGACAAGAGCAAGCTGATGGACGACTACGTCACCTTCCTGGCCAGCATGCTGCGCTCGGTGCGCTTCGGCGCCGCCGACGCCCACGGCAAGGCCAACATGGTGCGTTTCCATTTCTTCGAACAGATGGGCGCGTTCAACCGCGACGCCACCACCGGCCGCTACCGCGTCGATTTCGACAAGATGCGGGCGGCGATGAACGCCCTGTCGGAAAAACTGCTGACCATCCAGGGCGACGGCGACTACGCCGCCGCCAAGCAACTCACCGACACCACCGGCGTGATCAGCCCGGAGCTCGCGGCCGACCTCAAGCGCCTGGAGACGGCGAAGATTCCCGTCGATATCACCTTCGAACAAGGCCTGGGCGTGCTCGGATTGCAGGAAGTCGCGCCGGCAGCGAATTAGGCTGTCGCGGCTGGAGCCGCCCCGACAAAAAAAGCCCGGCGAGAGCCGGGCTTTTTTGATGCCATCGTTCGAACTCAACGAACCTCGGAGATCTCCACGCCGTCCATGCCCTGCGACAGGCTGCGGGCGTCGCCGCCCTGGGCCAGCTTGATCTTCAGGCGCACTTCGTTGGTCGAGTCGGCGTGGCGGAGCGCGTCCTCGTAGCTGATCTCGCCGGCCTGGTACAGCTCGAACAGGGCCTGGTCGAAGGTCTTCATGCCGAGGTTGGTCGACTCTTTCATCACTTCCTTGAGCTTGTGGATCTCGCCCTCGCGGATGTAGTCCTGGATCAGCGGCGTGCCGAGCAGGATCTCCATCGCCACGCGCCGGCCCTTGCCGTCCGGGGTCGGAATGAGTTGTTGCGCGACCACGCCCTTGAGGTTCATCGACAAGTCCATCAGCAACTGGTTGCGGCGTTCTTCCGGGAAGAAGTTGATCATGCGGTCCATCGCCTGGTTGGCATTGTTCGCATGCAGCGTGCACAGCACCAGGTGGCCGGTTTCGGCGAAGGCGATGGCATGGTCCATGCCCTCGCGGGTGCGGATTTCGCCGATCATGATCACGTCCGGGGCCTGGCGCAGGGTGTTGCGCAAAGCCATTTCCCAGCTGTCGGTGTCGATGCCGATCTCGCGCTGGGTGATGATGCAGCCCTCGTGCTTGTGCACGAATTCGATCGGGTCCTCGATGGTGATGATGTGGCCGGAGGAATTCTGGTTGCGGTAGCCGACCATGGCCGCCAGCGAGGTCGACTTGCCGGTGCCGGTGGCGCCGACGAAGACGATGATGCCGCGCTTGGTCATCGCCAGGGTCTTGATCACCGGCGGCAGGTTCAACTCCTCGATGGTCGGGATGCGCGTCTCGATCCGGCGCAGCACCATGCCGACCTGGTTGCGCTGGTAGAAGCAGGACACGCGGAAGCGGCCGACGCCGGACACGCCGATGGCGAAGTTGCACTCGTGGGTCTTTTCGAACTCTTCGCGCTGCGCCGGGCTCATCACGTTGAGCACCAGGTCGCGACTCTGCTGCTGGGTCAGCGGGCTCTGGGTGATCGGCGAGATCTTGCCGTGCACTTTCATGGACGGCGGTACGCCGGCCGTGATGAACAGATCGGACGCCTTCTTGTGCGCCATCAGTTTCAGGAACGAGGTGAAGTCGATGCTGCTCACGGCGTTTCTCCGGATCTACGAGCGGGGGGACTCAGTCGAACAGACGCTTGTCCTTGGCGTATTCGCGCGCCTGCTGCTTGGTCACCAGGCCGCGCTTGACCATATCCTGCAGGCACTGGTCGAGGGTCTGCATTCCGTACTGTTGGCCAGTCTGGATCGACGAATACATCTGCGCGACCTTGTCTTCGCGGATGAGGTTGCGGATCGCCGGGATGCCGACCATGATTTCGTGGGCGGCGATGCGGCCGCCGCCGACCTTCTTCATCAGCGACTGCGAGATCACCGCGCGCAGCGACTCGGACAGCATTGAGCGGACCATCGGCTTTTCGCCGGCCGGGAACACGTCGATGATGCGGTCGATGGTCTTGGCCGCGGAACTTGTGTGCACGGTTGCGAACACCAGGTGGCCGGTTTCGGCGGCGGTCAGCGCCAGGCGGATGGTCTCGAGGTCGCGCAACTCGCCGACCAGGATGTAGTCGGGGTCTTCGCGCAGGGCCGAGCGCAGGGCTTCGTTGAAGCCGTGGGTGTCCTTGTGCACTTCGCGCTGGTTGATCAGGCACTTCTGCGAGGTGTGCACGAATTCGATCGGGTCCTCGACCGAGAGGATGTGGGCGAATTCCTGCTTGTTGATGTGGTCGATCATCGCCGCCAGCGTGGTCGACTTGCCGGAACCGGTCGGGCCGGTCACCAGGATCAAGCCGACCGGCTGCTGGATCAGTTCGGCGAAGACCTTCGGGCAGCCCAGTTCCTCGAGCGAGAGGATCTGGCTGGGGCTGGTCCGGAACTCGGCGCCTGCGCCGCGGTTCTGGTTGAAGGCGTTTACCCGGAAGCGCGCCAGGCCGGGGATCTCGAAACTGAAGTCGACTTCGAGGAATTCCTCGTAGTCGCGCCGGACCTTGTCCGACATGATGTCGTAGACCAGCGAATGGACCTGCTTGTGGTCGAGCGCCGGTATGTTGATGCGGCGGACGTCACCATCGACGCGGATCATCGGCGGCAGGCCGGCCGACAGGTGCAGGTCGGAGGCCTTGTTCTTGACCGAGAATGCCAGCAGCTCAGCGATATCCATATGTGTTCCGTCCAGAGTGTCCGTGGCGCGGGGTAGGCGCCGGGCGTTCCCAAGGGCAGTATAGCGCTCCCGTCCCCGGCAACAATCCCAGCGATGAATGGCCCCAGGCAAGCATTCGAGGACGTCCGGAATCAGCTTCGGAACGCGGCAAAGGCCGCGGGCCGGCCAGTTCCGGCGCTGCTTGCGGTGTCCAAGACGAAACCGGCGGCGGACGTGGCGGCGCTCGCGGCATGCGGCCAGCGCGCATTCGGCGAGAACTACGTGCAGGAGGGCCGCGACAAGGTGCGCGAACTCGCCGGCCTCGGCCTGGAATGGCATCTGATCGGCCACTTGCAGTCGAACAAGTGCCGCGAGGCGGCCGAAAATTTTGACTGGGTGCAGTCCCTGGATCGCGAACGCCTGGTCGAGCCACTGCACCGGTACCGCGGCGACGCCCGATTGCCGCTGAACGTGCTCGTGCAGGTCAATGTCGATGGCGAAGCGAGCAAGTCCGGCTGCGCGCCGGAGCAGGCCGCGGCCCTGGCGCGCGCGGTCGCATCGGCTTCGCACCTGCGCCTGCGCGGCGTGATGGGCATCGGCGCGCCCTTCCCCGATTTCGACTTGCGCCGGGCCAGCTTCCAGCGCCTGCGCGGCGTCTTTTCGAGCTTGCAGGCGGAATTCCCGGGCGTCGACACACTGTCGATGGGGATGAGCGAAGACTTCGAATTGGCCGTCGCCGAGGGCGCGACCATGGTGCGGATCGGATCGAGGCTGTTCGGCCCGCGCTGATATCCTGTGCGCATGAATCCGAATTTCCCCAGCCTCGCCTTCATCGGCGGCGGCAACATGGCGCGCAGCCTGATCGCCGGGCTGGTCGCGCGCGGCCAGGACCCTGCCGCGATCCGCGTTTCCGAGCCGGACGCTTCCCTGCGCGAGGGCCTGGCCCGTGCCTTTGGAGTGTCGGTGTTCGATTCCGGCGCCGAAGCCGTGGCGGGTGCGGGCCTTTGGGTACTGGCGGTCAAGCCGCAGGTCCTGCCGGAAATCTGCGGCGCACTGGCGGCGCAGGCGCGGGCACAGAAGCCGCTGGTGATCTCGGTCGCGGCCGGCGCGACGACGTCGCAACTCGACCGCTGGCTCGGCGGCCGATTGCCGATCGTGCGGGCAATGCCGAACACGCCGGCCCTGATCGGCATGGGCATCACGGCGCTGTTCGCCAATGCCGACGCCAAGCCCGACCAACGCCAGCGGGCCGCCGGCCTGCTGGCCGCGGTCGGAACCACCGTCTGGATCGACGACGAAGCACACATGGACGCGGTGACGGCGGTTTCCGGCAGCGGTCCGGCCTATTTGTTCCTGCTGGCCGAGGCCATGGCAGCGGCTGGC
>JANYBA010000221.1 GCA_025360985.1 Gammaproteobacteria bacterium
CCGGCGAGTGAGTCCGCGGTGGCAGGCGATCCAGCGGATCTTCGGCGCCATCGTCGCGCTGTGCTCGCTGGTCGCAGTGCCGCCGCTGCTGATCGCGCATTGGCTCGGCGAGCCGACCCAGCAAGCCTTCCTCGACAGCTTCCTGCTGATCGGCGCGGCCGGCTTCCTGTTGTGGCTGCCGGTGCGTGGCGCCGAGTACGAGCTGCGCCTGCGCGACGGCTTCCTGATCACCGCGTTGACCTGGGTCATCGCCAGCCTGACCGCGGCGGTCCCGTTCATGCTGGCGGCGCCGCACCTGGATTTCACCGACGCCGTGTTCGAAGCGACCTCGGGCCTGACCACCACCGGCGCGACCATGATCACCGGGCTCGACCAGTTGCCGCGCAGCGTCCTGTTCTACCGGCAGTCGCTCAACTTCCTCGGCGGCATGGGCATCGTCATCCTCGCGGTGGCCATCCTGCCGATGCTCAAGATCGGCGGCATGCAGTTGTTCCATGCCGAGAGCACCGGCCCGGTCAAGGACGCCAAGCTGACCCCGCGCATCGCCGATACCGCCAAGGCCTTGTGGCTGGTCTACGCCGGCCTGAACGTGCTCTGCGCGCTGGTCTACTGGATCGGCGGCATGAGTTTCTTCGACGCCGTCTGCCATGCGATGGCGACGCTCTCGACCGGCGGCTTCTCGACCCACGACGCCAGCTTCGGTTACTGGAACAGCCCGCTGCTCGAAGGCGCGGCGATGGTGTTCATGCTGCTCGGCGGCATCAGCTTCGGCCTGCACTGGTACGCCTGGCGGCGGGCGACGGTGAGCCATTACCAGGGCGAATCGGAGTTGCGCACCTTCCTGCGCATCATCGCCATTGCCGGCTTGCTGGTCAGCCTGAGCCTGTGGTTCGGCGGCCGCTTCGCCAACTTTCCCGACGCCTTGCGCCACGGCGCCTTCCAGGTGGTGTCGAGCATCACCACCAGCGGTTTCAAGAGCAGCAATTTTTCCGACTGGCCGGGCATGGCGCCGCTGCTGCTGATCATGCTCAGCTTTGTCGGTGGCTGCGCCGGCTCGACGTCCGGTGGCATGAAGGTGGCGCGCGTGCAGATGGTGGTGCGCCAGGGCCTGCGCGAGATCCGCCAGCTGGTCCACCCCAAGGGTCAGTTCCTGGTCAAGATCGGCGGCAAGCGCGTGTCCGAGAGCGTGGTGATTTCAGTCGCCGGCTTCTGCGCGCTGTACATCCTGTGTTACCTGACGATGACGCTGGCGCTGACCGCGACCGGCGTCGACATCGTCACCGCTTTCTCGGCGGTGGCGGCCTGCATCAACAACCTCGGCCCGGGCCTGGGCAGGGTCGCCAGCCACTACAGCAGTTTGAACGACGCTTCGGTCTGGGTATGCAGCTTCGCCATGATCCTCGGCCGGCTCGAAGTGTTCACCGTGCTGGTCTTGCTCACGCCGCAGTTCTGGACGGAGTAGCGGCTCAGTAGCAATCCGGGTGGTAGGGATTGCTCTCGCCGGAGTCTGGCGGCCGCCGCGAATAGCGCTTGTAAGTCCACTGGTATTGCGCCGGATCGCGCCGGGCGATGGCCTCGACGCCGGCGTTGAGCGCGGCCACCGACACCTGCGGATCCGGATCGGCGATTCCGGCCGGCCCCGGTTCGATGCGCAGGTCGAATCCGCCGGACACGCTTTCGCAACAGGCGAACAGCACGGTCGCGCCGGTGCGCGCGGCCAGCCGCGTGAGCAGGCTCATGGTCAGCGCCTGCTTGCCAAAGAATGGCGCGTATTCGCCGTCGCCGAGCTTGGGTTGCTGGTCGGGCAGGATGCCGACCACGCCGCCGTCCTTGAGTAGCTTCAAGAGGGCGCGCACCGCCGCCGGCCCTTCCGCGCGGACCTGGGTCACCCGCGCGGCGTCGCCGTCGTCGGCGCGGACGATGTTCAGGAAGGCCACGCCCACCGGCGAGTCCGGCGGCGCGTACAGGATCGCCAGCGGCGTCTTCATCGCCAGCCAGCGGTTGAGCAATTCCCAATTGCCGTAGTGCGGCGCGGCGACGATTAGTCCGCGCCCGGACGCGAGCGCGGCGTCGAAGTGATCGACACCGATCTGCTCGCGGATCAGGCGCAGGTTGGCGCCGCGCGAACGGGTCCAGATGCGCAAGGTCTCCAGGGCGTTGCGGCCGGTGCCGCGCAGGATCGCGCCGACCCGGGCCTCGCGCTCGGCGGCCGACGGTTGCGGCGCGATGATCTCCAGGTTGCGACGCGCGACTTTCGTCTCGCGGATATTCATCGCATGGGCGAGCCGGCCGGCGCCGTTGCCGAGCGCGCGCAGGGCGCCCAGCGGCAGCCGGCCGATGCACCAGGCCAGGGCATACAGCAGTCGCGCCTGCAGGCGCACGCGAAGATCGGGCGAGGGCATGCGAGGAGTCTAGCAAGTAGACTTCGCGCCATGATTGCCCTGATCCAGCGCGTGACCCAGGCCCGCGTCGACATTGACGGCGAGACCGTCGGCGCGATCGGCGCCGGACTGCTGGCGCTGGTCGCGGTCGAGCCGGACGACAACGAGCCGAACATCGCCCGCATGGCCGAGCGCCTGCTCGGATATCGGGTGTTCTCCGACGCCGACGGCAAGATGAACCTCTCGCTCACCGACATCGGCGGCGGCTTGCTGCTGGTCAGCCAGTTCACGCTCGCCGCCGACACCCGCAAGGGCATGCGCCCGGGCTTTTCCACCGCAGCCTCGCCGGAACCAGGGCGGCGCGGATTCGAGCGCCTGCTGGCGGTGTGCCGGGAGCGCCACGCCAACGTTGAATCCGGGCGTTTTGGCGCCCATATGGTGATCAGCCTGGTCAACGACGGCCCGGTCACGTTCCGGCTCGAGTCCTGAAGCCGAGTGAAATCCCGTTTATAAACAGAGATATGGCGGGAATTTCCGTCGCCCGTGTATAATACGCGGTTCCTCTGACCCCACTCCCGGCAGACTCCATGGCCATCGATCGCCCCGCGCAACAGTCCGAAATCAAGCAACTGATCAGCAAGGGCCTGGAGCAGGGCTATCTGACCTACGCCGAAGTCAACGACCACCTCCCCGACGACATCGTCGATCCGGAGCAGATCGAAGACATCATCGGCATGATCAATGGCATGGGCATCGAGGTGCACGAGGTTGCGCCCGATGTCGAAACGCTGTTGTTGTCCGACGCGACGCCGAGTCGCTCTGAAGACGACACCGTCGCTGCCGAAGAGGCTGCCGCGGCGCTGTCGGCGCTCGACGCCGAGGGCGGCCGCACCACCGACCCTGTGCGCATGTACATGCGCGAAATGGGCACGGTCGAATTGCTGACCCGCGAAGGCGAAATCGCCATTGCCAAGCGCATCGAGGAAGGCCTGATCCAGGTCCAGTCCTCGCTGGCCAGTTTCCCGTGGTCGATCCAGCTGCTGATCGAGGAATACGACCACCACCTCGAGGGCAAGAAGCGCCTGTCGGAACTGCTGACCGGTTTCCTCGACGTCGAGGCGCCGCCGGTGGAATTGCCCGAGGCGATCATCGCCGACCCCGCCGATCTGGTCGACGAGGAAGTCGAAGGCGAGGACGGCGAGACCGCCGTCGTCGACACCGGCCCGGATCCGGTCGAAGTCGCGCGCCGCATGGACGTGCTGCGCAATCTCTACAGCAAGTTCCAGAAGGCCCACGCCAAGGTTGGCCCGGCCGACAAGAAGACGCTCAAGCTGCGCGAGGAAATGGCCGCCGAGTTCATGCGCCTCAAGCTCCCGGCGATGCAGACCGAGGCCTTCCTGCGCAAGCTGCGCGAGGTCGTCAATTCCATCAAGGAACACGAGCGCAAGATCCTCGACATCGCCACCCGCAACGCCAAGATGCCGCGCAAGGACTTCATCCGCGCCTGGCCGGGCAACGAGACCAACGTCGGCTGGGCCGACGAGGTCATCCGCCGCAAGCAGAAGTGGTCGTCCGGCATCCGCGAGTTCAAGGACGACATCGTCGCCGAACAGGAAAAGCTGATCGGCATCGAGAAGGCGCTGTTCCTGAGCCTGGCCGACATCAAGGAAATCAACCGGGCGATGGCCTACGGCGAAGCCAAGGCGCGCAAGGCCAAGAAGGAAATGGTCGAGGCCAACCTGCGCCTGGTCATTTCCATCGCCAAGAAATACACCAACCGCGGCCTGCAATTCCTCGACCTGATCCAGGAGGGCAACATCGGCCTGATGAAGGCGGTCGACAAGTTCGAATACCGGCGCGGCTACAAGTTCTCGACCTATGCCACCTGGTGGATCCGCCAGGCGATCACCCGCTCGATCGCCGACCAGGCGCGCACCATCCGCATTCCGGTGCACATGATCGAGACCATAAACAAGCTCAACCGCATTTCGCGGCAGATGCTGCAGGAGATGGGTCGCGAACCGACGCCCGACGAGCTGGCCGTGCGCATGGAGATGCCCGAGGACAAGGTGCGCAAGGTGCTGAAGATCGCCAAGGAGCCGATCTCGATG
>JANYBA010000240.1 GCA_025360985.1 Gammaproteobacteria bacterium
ATTCGCGCCTACAGCAAGTTCCAGCGCCTGAACACCACGGTGATCTACGGCGGCGCCGGCATGACCCCGCAGATGGACGCGCTGCGCCGCGGCGTCGACATCCTGGTGGCTACCCCCGGCCGACTGCTCGACCACCTCGAGCGCCGCACCGCCGATCTTTCCTCGGTGGAAATGCTGGTGCTCGACGAAGCCGACCGCATGCTCGACATGGGCTTCCTGCCGGCGATCAAGCGCGTCCTCAACAAGGTGCCGTCCAATCGCCAGACGCTGCTGTTCTCGGCGACGTTCGAAGACCAGCTCAAGACGCTGGCGCTGGAATTCCTGCGCAATCCCAAGGAAGTGCAAGTCACCGCCCGCAACCTGGTCGCGCAGAGCGTCACCCACCGCGCCCATCCGGTCGACGCCGTGCGCAAGCGCGACCTGTTGATCGAGATCCTCAGCCAGCGCTGGCAGGACCAGATCCTGGTGTTCGGCAAGACCAAACACGGCTGCAACCGCTTGTCGGAGCAGTTGGAGAAATCCGGCATTTCTTCGGTCGCCATCCACGGCAACAAGAGCCAGGCCCAGCGCCTGAAGGCCTTGCGCGACTTCAAGTCGGGCCAAGCCCGCGTGCTGGTCGCCACCGACGTCGCCGCCCGCGGCCTCGACATCCCCCTGCTGCCGCTGGTGATCAACTTCGACCTGCCGATGGTTGCCGAAGACTACGTGCACCGGATCGGCCGCACCGGCCGCGCCGGCGCCAGCGGCGAAGCGATTTCGCTGGTCTCGCCCGAGGAAGGCCAGTTGCTGCGCGCGATCCACCGCGTGCTCAAGGCCGACATCGAGATGGTCGAAGTCGACGGCTTCACGCCGACCCGCGGCATCCGAATGGGCAACGACAACGCCTCGAACGGCCGGCCTTCCGGCCAGCGTCCGCCGAGCCGGGTGCGTCGTCCGCACGCCAACAACGGCCCGCGCCATGCCCACGCCGGGGCGAAATCCCCGAACGAGCGCGGCACGCGCGGCGGCGGTGAACGCCGCAATGCGCAGGCACCACGCCCGGCGCGCTGATCGAGCCATCGATCGTCACCGACAAGGGCCGCGTTCGCGGCCCTTGTCTTTTTCCGACGCCCGGCCGATGCTCGCGCCTGCTCCCGGAGAACGCCGATGCTGCGCACCTTGTTCGCCATCGTCAGCGGCCTGTTCGCGATGATGATCGTGGTCACCTTCACCGGTATCGCCAACGCAAAGTTGTTCCCGCCGATGCCGGGAGCCAATCCCGCCGCGGCGCTGGCCGCATTGCCGCGGGCGGCGAGGCTGCTGATCGTCGCCGGCAACTGCCTCGGCCCGATGCTAGGCGCGGCGGTCGCCGCGCGGATCGCCACGCCGCGCCTGCAGGTGGCCCTGCTGATCGGCGCGCTGGCGACGGTCCTGAATTTCGAGAATGCCTCGGGCGTTCCGTATCCGCCCTGGATGTTCTGGACGGTAACCCTGCTGCCCTTGCCCCTGGCGGGACTGGCGGCGCACTGGGTGGGCCCGTCCCCCCCGGCCCAGCCGGAGCCCAAGGCCTGGCCAAAGGACGCCAAGGCCGACTGACCGGACCCGATTGCAGCCGAACAGGGAATCTGGCAAGGTGTTTAACGGTTTCGTAACGGTCCGGCCGGCGATGCCCAACTCTTCTTCCACAGGGTGAAACCAAGGCCATGAAAAACACTATCCATGTAGTGCCCTCCCGTTTGGCGCTGGCAGTCATCGCCGCCCTCGCCGTTGTTCCCGCGTTCGCCCAGGACGCCGCGCCCGACAAAGACAAGAAGCCCAGCGAGATCGGCACGGTGGTGGTGACCGGTACGCACAAGGCCGGCCTCTCGCCGACCGAGTCCATTTCGCCGATCGACGTCTACAGCGGCGACCAGCTCCAGCAGCAGGCCGCGGTGGACCTCACCGATTCGATCACCAAGATCATGCCGGCGCTGAACACGCAGCGCTTCCCGATCGCCGACGGCACCGCCTTCATCCGCCCGGTGTCGCTGCGCAACCTCGCCCCCGACCAGACCCTGGTGCTCGTCAATG
>JANYBA010000288.1 GCA_025360985.1 Gammaproteobacteria bacterium
GTCGCCCGAGACCCGACCGTGCGCTGGAGCCTGCCGCTGGCCATCCTCGGCCTGTTCATCGTCCGCGGTTTCGCCAGATTCACCACCGATTATGGCATGGCCCGCGCCGGCCGCAGCGTGGTCCGCGACCTGCGCATCGCCATGCTCGCCAAGATGCTGCGCCTGCCGAGCTCGCGCTTCGACGGCGAGCCGGTGCCGGCGCTGGTGTCGCGCCTGAACTACGACACCGAACAGGTGACGCAGGCGACCAGCGAAGCGATCAAGGTCGTGATCACCGACAACCTGACCATCATCACCTTGCTCGGCGTGATGCTGTACCAAAGCGTGCGCGTGACGCTGGCGATGTTCGTGGTGGCGCCGCTGATCGCCCTGATCTCAAGCAAGGTCGGCGGCCGCTACCGGAAGATCAACCACGGCATCCAGAGCGGCGTCGCCGGCATGGCGCAGGCCGCCGAGCAGGCCCTGGCCGCGCAACAGGAAGTGAAGGTCTACGGCGCGCAGCAGTCGGAACAGCAGCGCTATGAAGTCCTGGTCGATGGCAACCTGAAATTGAGCATCAAGGTCGAGACCACCCGCGCCAGCGCGTCCTCGCTGGTGCAAATGCTGTCGGCGCTGGCGCTATCGGTGATCCTGCTGGTCGCGGGATTCGAAGCGGCGCATGGCCGGATGTCGGCCGGCAGCTTTGTTTCGATCATGATGGCGATGATGGCGCTGATCCCCTCGCTGAAGCGGATCACCAGCATCCAGAGCGCCATCCAGCGCGGCATCGCCGCTTCCGAGCGGATGTTCGCCCTGCTCGACGAGCCGGACGAGCCCGATCGCGGCACGTGCACGCTGGAACGCGCGAAGGGCGAGGTCGAATTCCGGGCCGTCACCGTGCGCTACGAGCGCCAGAGCACCGCCGCGCTGACCGCGCTGAGCTTTCGCGCCCAGCCCGGAACGGTGACCGCGATCGTCGGCCGGTCCGGCAGCGGCAAGTCCACGCTGATCCGCTTGCTGCCGCGTTTCTACGAATGCAGTTCCGGCATGGTCCTGCTCGACGGCTTGCCGATCGTCGATTACCGGCTCGAGGACCTGCGCCGGCAGATCGCCCTGGTCAGCCAACAGGTCATGCTGTTCGACGGCAGCGTCGCCGACAACATCGCCTACGGCCGACCCGGCGCCGACGCCGCCGCCGTGCGCCGTGCCGCCGAGGCGGCCAATGCCCTGGAATTCATCCAGCGCCTGCCGCAGGGGCTGGATACCGCCATCGGCGAGAACGGCGCCTTGCTCTCCGGTGGCCAGCGGCAACGCATCGCCATCGCCCGTGCCATCCTCAAGGACGCGCCTATCCTGATCCTCGACGAGGCCACCGCCGCGCTCGACAACGAATCCGAACGCCTGGTCCAGGACGCGCTCGACCGGCTCATCCCGGATCGCACCACCCTGGTCATTGCTCATCGGCTCTCGACCATCGAGCACGCCGACCAGGTGCTGGTGCTCGACCACGGGCGCCTGGTCGAACAAGGCAGCCACGCCAGCCTGCTGGGGCAGGGCGGGCTGTATGCGCACCTGCACCGGATGCAATTCCGCGAGCCGGAGGCGGGGTGATTCCGCACTTCGAGGCATGGCTGCTGCGGCGCTGGTACGGCGGCGTCAGTCCCGGGTTCGGCCTGCGCGCGATCGCCGGCGTTTACGCGCTGGCGCGACGGATTCCGGCGCGGCCACCGCCGCGGCGCCTGTCGGTGCCTGTGATCGTGGTCGGGAATTTCACCGCTGGCGGTACCGGCAAGACGCCGTTGGTCATCGCCATCGCGCGGCATCTCGCCGCCAATGGCTGGCGCCCGGGCATCGTCAGCCGCGGCTACGGCCGCAAGAATCCACGCCCGATCCGCGTCGAGGCAGGCATGGCTGTCGAGGATTGCGGCGACGAGCCGCGCCTGGTGTTCGATCGTACTAGCCTGCCGGTTTTCGTCGATGCCGACCGCGTCGCCGCCGCGGAACGGGCGATCGCCGCCGGCTGCAACGTCGTCATCGCCGACGACGGGCTGCAGCACCACCGCCTGGCGCGCGATATCGAGATCGAAGTCGTGGATGGCGAGCGCGGCTACGGCAACGGCCTGCTGTTGCCGGCAGGGCCGCTGCGCGAGCATCCACGCCCCTGCGACTTCCGCGTCGTCAACGGCGATGGGAAAGCCGGGCCGGGCGATGTCGGAATGGTCCTGCAACTCGGCGACGCGATCGCGCTGGATGATCCCGGCAAGCGACGTCCGCTTTCGGCGTTCGTCGGCAGCAAAGTCGAGGCCGTCGCCGGCATCGGCAACCCCCAGCGCTTCTTCTTGGCCCTGGAACAGCATGGCCTTGCCTGCGAACGCCGGCCATTTCCCGACCACCATGCTTTCCGGGGCGAGGATTTTCCCGCCGGGCCGGGCATCGTCCTGATGACCGAGAAGGATGCGGTCAAGTGCCATGGGCTTGGCCTCGCCAATGCCTGGGCGGTTCCTGTGGAGGCCCGACTTCCGGCAGAATTCCTCGCCAGCCTCCTGTCCCGCCTGGGCAAGCCATGAGCGATCCTGAATTCATCGTCGCCATTCCCGCGCGCCATGGCGCCTCGCGCCTGGCCGGCAAGCCGCTGCGCCTGATCGCCGGCGAGCCGATGGTCGTGCACGTCGCGCGGCGGGCGCTGGCCGCGGGAGCGAAGCAGGTGCTGGTGGCCACCGACGACGAGCGCATCGCCGACGTCGTTCGTATTGCCGGCGTGGCCGTGTGCATGACCCGCGCCGACCACGCCTCCGGCACCGATCGCCTGGCCGAATGCGCGCGGCAATTGGGCTGGTCCGACGAGCAGATCGTGGTCAACCTGCAAGGCGACGAACCGTTCGCGCCGGCCGAAGGCATCCGCGCCGTCGCGCGCACGCTGGCCGAATCCGGGGCGGAGATGGCCACGCTCGCCACGCCCATCAACGATTGCGACACCCTGTTCGATGCCAATGTCGTCAAGGTCGCCCGCGATGCCGCCGGTCTGGCCTTGTACTTCAGCCGCGCGCCGATCCCCTGGCAGCGCGATCGCTTCGCTGCCGACCGCACCTCCGCGCCGCCGCCCGGCGCCTTGCGCCACATCGGCATCTACGCCTACCGCGCCGGATTCCTGCAGACATTCGCCGCGTTGCCGGCGGGGACACTGGAACGACTCGAATCGCTGGAACAGCTGCGCGTGCTCGAGGCCGGGTACCGCATCGCGGTCGGCCTGAGCCCGGTCGCGTTTCCGCCCGGCGTGGATACGGAGGCCGACCTCGCCCGCGCGCAACAACTGGCGGCGTCTGCGCGCGCCGCCACCGAATGAGCCTGCGCTGCGCCGCCGTCCTCTGCGTCCGCAACGAGCGGGCGCAAGTCCGCCGGGCCATAACTGATTTCGTCGAGCAGGGCATCGACGTCGCGATCATCGACCACGAGTCCAGCGATGGCACGCGGGAGATCTGCGCAGAATTCCTGGGCAAGGGCGTGCTGGCGGTCGAATCCCTGGCCTGGGCCGGCGCGTTCGACCTGACCGCGCAGTTGCAGGCAAAACAGGATTTGGCCTCGCGCCTCGACCACGACTGGCTGATCCACGCCGACGCTGACGAGTGGCTGCAAAGCCCGGTGCCCGGCGAGACCTTGCTCGGAGGCATCGAGCGTCTGGATGCATCCGGTTTCGATGCCGTCAATTTCGAGGAATTCGTGTTTCTCCCGGGAAACGGCGGAATCCACGAACCATCGGACTGCCGGCGCGAGTTCCTCGACTATTATTTCTTCGCCCCGGGCAAATCGCGCCTCATGCGGGCATGGCGGCACCGCAAGGGCTACACAAACGTCGATTCTGGCGGCCACAAGCTTGCCGGCGGGGAGCCATCCATCGCTGGCCAGAACTTCATCCTTCGCCACTATCCAGTGCTCTCCCAGGCCCACGCCATCGAGAAATACGGCAGCCGCAAGTTCGCCGACGCCGACCTCGACAAGGGCTGGCACCACAATCGACTGGGCCTGGATGCCGCGCGCCTGCGGCTTCCCGACCCATGCGAACTCAAGCATCTTCCGGACAGCCGCAGCGTCGACTTCGATCGCTCCGAGCCCAGGACGACGCACTACTGGGACTGGCCGCGATCGGGCGGCGCCTGCGAAGTTCTGGCATGCATCTACACCTGCGCGGCCCATGCCGACCTGCTCAAGGAATTCCATGCCTCGGAGCTGGGCCAATTCCTTCGCGGGTGGCAGGGGATACGGGTGATCGAAGTCCATGCCGATCCCGCGCTGGACCAGGCGCATTTCGACGGCATCCGACTGACCGTGCCCGGCGAGGAGCGCTACACGGCCTTGAGCATCAAGACCCATCGGATGGTCGCCGAGTGCGTGCGCCGTTTCCAGTTCCAGCGCTTGCTCAAGATCGACGTCACCACGGTGTTGACGCGGATGGAGGGCCCGGAGTACGTCGGTCGCACGCCGCTGGATATCCCGGCGCTCGTGGCGTTCCTGCGCGGCTCCGATCGTGAACGGCAGTACGACGGCTTCATCCTGCACGCCGAGGCCGGACGCGACGGCGCGGAAAACTGGGCCGCGAAGAAAGGCAGCCGGATCGACTACGAGCGTTTGTTCGGAACGGCGCCGATGCCGCCGTTCTACAGCGGCAAGTGCTACCTGCTTGGCCGCGATTTCGCCGAGTTCGTCGCGGCTAGTGGCGCCGGGATCGCCGCGGAACACGAGCAATTCTTCCTCGGTGCCGAGGACGTGATGATTGGCCGCCTGCATCGACGCTACCTGGCCGGGGAGGACACGTGAGCAACCCAGACGATCTCGCCCGGTACGGCTTCGTGCATATCCCGAAAAACGGCGGCACCTCGATCGTAAGCGCGATCGCTGATGGCGGACTGGCGATCCGGGCCTGCGGCCACGCCTACCCTCGACGCTTTGGCAACGAGGAAATCGTGGTACTCCGCGATCCTTTCGAGCGCTTCAGCTCGGCCTTTCGCTACGGTCGAAAGGCCTGGCGCAATCCGATCAACGACGCCTTCGCCAGCGCCAACGACCTCGCCGAGAGTGCAGCCGACCCCGACCACCCAAAGCATGCGACCGCGCTGATCGAGCTCGGCAACCTGCCCGAGCACTTCCTGCTCCGAAACGGCAAGCCCGTTCCGCAGCACACGGTTGCCGGATGGATCATCGAGCGCAACTGGATCTACGAGCCGCAATCGACCTGGTTGCTCAACGCCCCCGTCCATCTATTGCGCTACCACCGGCTGGACGAGGATTTCAGTGCCTTGGTCGAACGCCTGGGCCTGGGCCGGGCACCGGCGCTGCCGCGATTGAACGAGAGCGAAGCCGGGCCCGAGCACTATTCGCCCCTGGCGCGGAGCTTCCTCGAATCGCTGTACGATCCCGACTTCCGATTCCTCGAATCCCGGCACTTGCATGTCTGAGGCGCAGGCCCCAATCCCGGCGGTGGAACTGGCCCGGCGCATCGGCAGGGCGGGTGAGCGTTTCCGCGATCCGGCCGGCGCGCGAGTGGTGATCGCCGTCCTGACTTGCGAGCGCAATCGCGTGCGCGTCGAAGGCGTGCGCGCCAGCTGGCTCAGGCATGTTCCTGACAGCTACCACGTGCTGTTCGTGCATGGCCGGCCCGGCCAGGCCAGCGCGATCGAAGGCGACTGCCTTTATCTGGATTGCCCGGAAGCCTACGAACACCTGCCGCAAAAGATGCACAAGCTGCTGGCCTTCGTCGTCGCCAGCGTCGAGTTCGATTTCCTGTTCAAGACCGATGACGATACCTTCCTCGACCTCGAGCGCTTCATCGATTTCGACAAGACCCGAGCCGGCTACATTGGCCAGTTCAAGGAGACCGCGATAGGCGAGATCGGCCGGACCTGGCACTACGGCAAGTGCACGGACAAGTCCTGCGAAGTGCCATACGAGCGCCCGTTCGTCTGTCCGTGGGCAACGGGTGGCGGCTACTTCCTCGATCGCGCTGCGGCGGCCCTCGCGATGGCGAAGACGGAGAACACTTGGCGCGAACATCTGTTCGAGGACGTCATGATCGGCGAGGCCCTGAGCCTGGATCCCGCCGTGAAGGTCGCGCGGGCGCGCTTCGCCGAATTCGGGGTGATCAACCCGCTGCTGCCCAAGGACATGCTTTACTTCCAGGACACCTTGCTGGAACGCCGACGAATGGCCGAGGAATTGCTGGAGTTGCGCCGTGGCGACCACTGAATCTCCCAAGGTCAGCGTGGTCGTGCCGGTGTTCAATGCCGCCCGCTACTTGCCGGCGGCGATCGGTTCGGTGCTGGCGCAGAGCCTGCGCGAGATCGAAGTCGTCTGCGTGGACGATGGCTCCAGCGACGACTCGGTGGCGGTGCTCGCTGACCTGGCTCGATCCGACGAACGCATCCGCATCATCCAACTCAACACCAACTACGGCGCGAGCACGGCGAGGAATGCCGGCATCGACGCGGCAACCGGTGAGTCAGTGTTTCTCATGGATTCGGACGATTTCGTGCCGCCGCATGCCCTGGAGCGCCTGCTGGCCGCCGCGAGGACGACCGGCTGCGATGTCGCCATCGGCAAACTGCTGTGGATCAAGCGGGCCGAAGATGCCCCGCCGGCCAACGAGCCGTGGCCACTTGGCAAGGTGACCACCGAAGCCATCCGGGAGTCGCTGTACCTGCAATCGATCCCGGGCAGCCATTGCTGCAACCTGTACCGCCGCGACCTGCTCGATCGCCACCAGATCCGTTATGACACCGGTTTGTCCTATGGCGAGGACCAGTTGTTCCAGGCGGCCGCGATGGTCGCCGCCGGCAACGTCGCCATGATCGACGAAGTCGTGTACGTCTACCACCACTATCGCGGGCAGTCCTTGACCACGAAACCGCCGACATTGGGCAACCTGCTCGACGACATCGAATTCCACCGGCGCATCGCCCACCTGTTCACCGGCCATGGATTGCATGCCGCCGGTAGCCGCTTCCTGAGTAGGTGGACCTATTCGATCCGCGAATACTGGCTGCAAATCCCCGACGCGTTGACCCTGGGCGAGGCCTTGTCGTTCTTTGCGTCGTTCCGGCTTTTGGTCGAGGAGTTCGGCATCCTGCCCTGGAACGCGACGACGCCGGCGCATCATCGCCACGTATTGTCGCTGGTGTTGGACCACCGCGACGAGGATGCCTACCAGTACCTGGCAACCGTGGAGGCACGGCTTGGGCCGGCGCCCGCAGGCGTGGGCGCATGAACGCGACAACGGGAAACCGATGATGGCAAGCGACAAGAGCGATCTGGAAATTCCGCTGGGTTCGATCGACTGGGGCACGCTCAGGCGAATGGAGCCGGTCAGCAGCAAGTGGGGATTCGACCGCGGCATGCCGATTGATCGCCACTACATCGAGCAATTCCTGGACCGTTCCCGCCAGGACATCCGCGGTCGCTGCATCGAAGTCATGAATGGCGACTACACGCGGCGATTTGGCGGCGATCGCGTGCTGGAGATCGACGTGGTCGACATCCGGGCGGCCAACCCCCATGCCAACATCATCGGCGACCTCGCCGATCCGGGCACCTTGCGGCGCGACCACTACGACTGCTTCGTCCTGACCCAGACCCTGCCGGTGATCTACGACTGCAGCGCCGTGGTCAGGAACTGCTACAACGCGCTCCGCCCCGGCGGAACCCTGTTGGTCACCGCGCCCTGCCTGTGCCGATACAGCCCGCATCCGGTCGACTACTGGCGCTTTACCGACAGTTCCCTGGGCCGCTTGCTCTCGGACAACACCGACTGCGTGGACCTCGAAGTCGGCATGCACGGCAATCTCATCGCCAGCGTCGGGTTCCTGCACGGACTGGCCGCCGCCGAGCTGCAAGCGGAAGAACTGGCGGCGCAGGACCCGCGCTTCCCGATCGTCGTCACCGCCAGGTGCAGGAAGCCGACGGCTGCGACCGCCTGACGAATCGGGCGGAACCTGACAGAATCCACGGCATGCGCGTTGCTCCCAAGTCGATCATCCTGATGTACCACCGGATCGTTGCCACCAGCACGGATCCCTGGGGCATGTGCGTGTCGCCGACGAATTTTTCCGGCCAACTCGAGGCGATCCGCGATGCCGGCCGGCCGATGGCGCTCGCCGATTACGTGCGCGCGCACAGGCAAGGCGAGGTTCCGGACCGCAGCATCGTGCTGACCTTCGACGATGGCTACCTCGACAACCACGAGCAGGCATTGCCCCTGCTGCAACGGCACGAAGTTCCGGCAACCCTGTTCGTGACCACCGGCAATATCGACAGCGAACGCGAGTTCTGGTGGGACCAACTCGAGACTTCGCTTCTGACACCGGCCATGCTTCCCGACCGCCTTGAGCTCTCTTCACCCGACGGCGCCATCGTCTGGGACCTTGGCACTGCCCGCGCCTACGACGACGGGCAGCGGCAGGCCGATCGTGGTGTCAAGGCCTGGCAGGCCAAGCCGGGAGGCCGACTGGCGTTCTACTACGCGGTCTGGAAGACGCTCTGGCCGTGGCCGGTGCGAGTGCGCGACGAAGCGGTGGCGCGGGTGGCGGCCTGGGCCGGGCAGGATCCAATTCCGTCGACGGCTCGTCGCAGCATGACCTCGGCGGAGATCCGTGCGATGGGGCAGGGCGGATGGATGTCGATCGGCGCGCACACCGTCGATCACCTGCCGCTCGATGTCCACCCCGTCGACGAACAGCGGCGGCAGATCCGCGAGTCGCGGAAACAACTCGAGGCACTCGTCGGCGAGGAGATCACCACGTTCGCCTATCCGCACGGCGAATATTCCCCGGACACCGTCCGGCTCTTGCGCGAAGAAGGCTTCGATAGCGCCGTCACCGTCGAGCACAAGTTGGCGCTTCCTGGTTCTGATCTGATGCGCTTGCCCCGTTTCGGCGTGCACGACGTGTCGGGCGACGAATTCCGCCAGCAGCTCGAGCAGTGGTTCGACCTCGCGGTCGGCGACGGAGCGGCGCATGCCTGCTGAACCGGTGACAACGCCGGTGCCCGGGAAGATCCTGGTGACCGGCGGGACCGGATTCATCGGTTCGCAC